>CAJXAV010000017.1 GCA_913050095.1 uncultured Gammaproteobacteria bacterium | reverse complement strand
AATTTAAGTATAATCATCACATATGAAAATATTATTGTCCAATGATGACGGTTATTTCGCAAGTGGTATTCAATCCCTAGCAAAAGAATTAGAAAAAAAACATGATATCTACCTTGCGGCCCCAACTATTAACCATAGTGCTGGAAGTAGTGCTCTTTCTGTTAGAAAAGACATTAAAGTAGAAGAAATAAAAAAAAATCATTACGCTGTCGACGGAACACCTGCAGATTGTGTTCATATTGCTCTATCTTGCTTGATTAATGAAGAAATAGACATTGTTGTATCTGGTATTAATCTTGGTGCTAATTTAGGTGATGATGTTATTTACTCTGGGACTGTAGCTGCCGCTCTTGAAGGAAGGCATTTAGATCTTTCTCCTATAGCAATATCTTTAGTTTCACATAATAATATTAGTGTAGAAAATGCTGCAATACTAAGTTCAGATTGTATAGAAGAAATAATTCATCACGAGATTTTTTCAAAGAACACATTGTTGAATATTAATATTCCTGACTATAAGACAGATAAATTGAATGTTGAATATACTCGACTAGGTAAAAGAGGATTGCCTGTTCCAGCTACTCAAATTGACAAAACTGACTACTACAAAATTGGTGCAGCTGGAGCTCCAATTGACTATAAACAAGGCACAGATTTTTATGCTATAAGTAATAATAATGTATCTATATCTCCGATTTGTTATGACTTAACGAACAAAGATTTATTAAATAAAATTGATTAGCGATGAAATTAAATTTTGAAAAATTTTCTGGTACTGGAATGACTTCTGATTCCTCAAGAGATAGGTTGGTAAAGCAACTTCAAAAAGAGGGTATTATTGATAATGAAGTTCTTAAAGTTATGAGAATAATTCCTAGGCATATATTTGTGGATGAGGCAATATCAAGTAAAGCTTACGATAATACAGCTCTACCAATTGGTAAATCACAAACAATATCCCACCCTTTAATTGTTGCTAAAATGACAGAAATATTAATAAAACATAAACCTAAGCGCGTATTAGAAATTGGAACCGGCTCAGGATATCAAGCAGCTATTTTAGCTTTGTTAGTGGATAAAGTTTTTACAATAGAGCGTATAGAATTGCTCCACAAAAAATCAGTCGAGGTATTTAAAAAAGTTGGGTTTCAAAATATTTATACTAAATATTCAGATGGCAATAAAGGTTGGCCACATAAAGCTCCATTTGATGGTATTATTATTACAGCAGGTGCAAAAGAAGTTCCAGATGACCTTATTATGCAGTTAAATCCAAATCAAGGTGTTCTTATCTGCCCTGTAGAAAAAAATGGAAAACAATACCTAAAATCCATTGTCAGATCTGAAAAAAAATTTCACGAAGAGGTTCATGGAATTGTAAAATTTGTTCCACTATTAGAGGGAATTACCACATGAGAATATTTACTCGTCTATATGATTATATTATAGAACTTGCAAAAAAAAAGAATGTTACAAAATACTTATATTTTATTAGTTTCATAGAGTCATTTATATTTCCGATACCACCAGACGTTTTGTTAGCTCCAATTGCATTAACAAAAAAATATAATTGGATTGATATTGCTCTTAAGACAACATTTTTTTCAGTTTTAGGAGGTTTGGTTGGTTACTTAATCGGGATATATTTATACGAAATATCCTTTCTTAAAAATATTATTAACGAAAGTGTTTTTATAGAGGTCAAAAGTTTATTTTTAAAGCATGGTGTTCTTATAATGATAATTGCAGGTTTTACACCTTTGCCATTTAAAGCATTCACAATTATCGCAGGCTATATGTCCCTTGCATTACTACCGTTTATCATTTCATCATTTATTGGAAGAGGTATAAGATTTTTTCTTGTTGCAGCAATTTTTAATTATTTTGGTCTTAGTATTGCCAATAAATTAAAAAAATATTTTGAATATATTGGTACTATATTAACAATTTTACTTCTATTTTTAATTTATTATAAGTTCTCGTGAAATATTATGTTTAAAAAAAATTTTTTATCAGTATCAATAATTTTATTTTTAATTTTTAATACTTACGGCTGTACAAAAATTTATAATCACGGACAAAAAAAATCACTACCAGATAAAAAACCAAGAAAAGAAAAAATTTATTTTACCTATGGCCTTAAATCAAGAAAAGCAGAAGAATCAGGTGATATATATATTGTAAAAGAAGGTGATTCTCTATCATCGATTTCTTTTTTGTATGATGTAAGTTATAAAAAAATTGCTAAATGGAATAATATAAAAAAACCTTATAAAATCAGAGTTGGCGATACGATTATAATTAAATCAAATAAGTTTAGAAAAAAAAATATTTTATCTAGCAAACCTAAAAAGAAATTTAAAACAAATTTATTATGGGTTAGGCCTCATAATGGCACTATATCAAAAGGTTATTCATACAGTGATATTGGAAAGAAGGGTATTGATATTTCCGGGAATATAGGAGACAAAGTATATTCAGCATCTGACGGAATTGTCGTATACACTGGAAATGGTATAAAAGGATATGGAAAACTGGTTATTATTAAACATAATGATACATATTTATCGGCATATGCCCATACTAGTAAAATATTGGTAAAAGAAAATACAAGTGTTAAAAAGGGTCAAGTCATCGCAAATTTAGGAGATACTGACTCTATTAAACCAATTTTGCATTTTCAAATAAGAAAAAATGGAAAGTCTGTCGACCCAGAAAAATATATACCATAAGTTATTCAAAAAGAAAGATACTTATAAAATTCCTCTTTTCTGCTAGTAGAATATTGTGGCTACTGCACGCAGAGCTGATATTCATTATCTCAACACCTATATTCTTTTGATTTAATTCTGAAATAATTGGTGTTTTGTTAAGGGTACCTGTATTATTTATACCTATTATTACAAAGTTTAAATTATCAGCTAAAACTTCTATAATAAATTCTTTTGTAATATTATTTGCATTTTTACTACACTTTTTTACAGATTTATTAGGAGGAACTATTACATTATAGTTATATTTTTTATCAAGAATGGTTATGGAATTAGTTGTGTAAGACTTTATGATATTTGTATCTTTTTCTAAAATTTGCTCATTAAATTTCATCTGATAAATATAGCATAAAAAAAATCTAAATAGTTACTTTCAATGTCAGAAGAATTTTACAGAATAAATAGACTGCCACCATACATTTTTAATATCGTAAATGAGCTTAAGGTTATTGCTAGAAAAAACGGCGATGATATTATAGATTTCGGAATGGGTAACCCGGATCAAAAAACCCCTGAGCATATTATAAATAAAATGAAGGAATGTTCTGAAAAAGATAGTGTTCACAGATATTCTACATCAAAAGGAATTCCAAGGTTAAGAAAAGCAATATCTAATTGGTATAAAGAGAAATTTAATGTTGACATAGATCCTGAGGAAGAGGCTATAGTTACAATTGGTTCAAAAGAGGGATTAGCTCATTTAGCATTAGCAACATTAAATCATGGTGATTCTGTTATTGTGCCAAGCCCTGCTTATCCTATTCATCCATACGGTGCTGTCATTGCCGGTGCAGAAATAATATATATTAAGGTTCAGGATGACAGTGAAATTTTTTTTAAATCATTAGATACAGCAATTAATAATTCATGGCCAACACCAAAAATGATTATCGCAAATTTTCCTTCTAATCCTACAACAAAATGTGTTGATATAAACTTTTTAAAAGAACTAGTTAGAATTGCAAAAAAGTATAATATTTATTTAGTTCATGATATTGCATATGCAGATATAGTTTTTGATGGTTATAAGGCTCCATCTTTACTTCAGGTAAGTGGATCAAAAAATATTGCCGTAGAATTTTATACGTTATCTAAATCATATAATATGCCTGGTTGGAGAATTGGCTTTATGTGTGGAAATAAAAAACTTGTTAATGCATTATCTAGAATAAAATCATATATGGATTATGGAACTTATACCCCATTACAAGTTGGAGCAATAGCAGCTTTAGAAGGATCACAGGATTGTGTTGAAGATATAAGATTAATGTACAAAAGTAGAAGAGACTCACTTTGCAAGGGTCTGAATGATATTGGTTGGGATGTTACACCACCAAAAGCAACTATGTTTGTTTGGGCTCAAATACCAGAAAAATTTAAATCAATGGGGTCCTTAGAGTTTAGTAAAATGATTTTAAAAGAAACTAATGTTGCGGTATCGCCTGGCATAGGATTTGGTAAGCACGGTGATGATTTTGTAAGATTTAGTTTGATAGAAAATGAACAAAGAACTAAGCAAGCTGTAAGAAATTTAAAAAATATTATATAATAATAGTTATTATGAAAAAAAATAAAATAAAAATTGGTGTTTGCGGTCTAGGAACAGTTGGAAGCGGAGTAATTAATCTTTTATCTAATAATAAAGAAGAGATTGAGAAAAGATCAGGTTTTGAAATTAGCGTCACGTGCGTCTCAGCTGCAAAAAAAGACAAAAAGAGAGATTGTGATATAAAAAACTATAAATTTTATTCTGATCCTTTAAAAATGGTACAAGACGAAGATTTAGATATTCTTGTTGAATTAATAGGTGGTGAAACAGTTGCAAAAGAGTTAGTAACAGCTGCTCTTAACAAGAAAATTCATGTTGTTACAGCGAATAAGGCGTTAATAGCTCTTCATGGAAATAAAATCTCAGAAACTTCAGAAAAAAATACTTGTGATGTTTATTATGAGGCTTCTGTTGCTGGAGCAGTACCTATTATTAGAGTTGTAAGAGAATCGCTAAATGGAAATGATATAAAATGGATTGCTGGAATAATAAATGGAACTACAAACTATATTTTAACAGAGATGTTAAAATCAAAAAAAGATTTCGATATTGTACTTAAAGAAGCACAAGATTTAGGTTATGCTGAAGCAGATCCAACATTTGACGTTGGCGGTATAGACGCTGCACATAAACTTACAATTTTATCATCTATTTGCTTTGGCATTCCGCTTGATTTTGATTCAATATATGTAGAGGGTATCGAAAACATTGAGCTAGATGATTTAAATTATGCTAAAGAATTAGGTTATGCAATCAAACACCTTGCAATTGGAAGAAAAAATAATGACGGTATAGAGTTAAGAGTGCACTCTTGCTTGATCCCAGAAAAAAGGTTAATAGCTAATGTAGATGGTGTTAAAAATGCGGTCGTAGTTTCTTCAGACGCAGCGGGACCAACACTATATTATGGTGCGGGAGCTGGGAGTTTAGCAACAGCATCATCTGTAGTTTCAGACATAATAGATGTATCTAGAAAAATAAATTCAAACTCTAACAACACGATTCCTTTATTAAGCTATCAAAACAAGGAGTTAGTAAATAAAAATATATTAAATATAAATGATATAGTTTCTAGATATTATTTGAGAATTAGAGTTACAAATAAGCCAGGTGTTTTAGCAGATATAACAAAAATTTTTGGAAGTAAATCTATAAGTATTGAGTCAATACTACAAAAAGAAGATGTTGATAGTGACAAGAATGTTCCAATTGTTTTAGTTACTCACGAAGTGCTTGAAAAAAATATAGTAGAAGCTTTGTCGAGCATTGAAAAGCTAGATGTTGTGAAAGATAAAATAGTAAAAATTAGAATTGAAGAGCTAGAATCATAGTTTTTTTATATTATCAATAATATAGTTTTTAACTACGTTAACATCGTTATTTAAATCCCTATACTTTTCTTCTAATGCTAATAAATCTTTTAGTTTTTTAGGTTGGTCAGGTAATATATTGATCGAATCTTTAATAGAATCAGGAAATTTTGCCGGATGAGCGCAAGCCAATGCTATATTGATATCATCATTATTTAATTCATCAAGAATATTTAAACTTGTAGCAGTATGAGGATCTGAAATATACTTAAAATCATCATAAAATTTTTTTATTGTTTGCGAAGTTAACTTGTCATTAATACCTTTAGATTTATAAAATAATTTTAGGTTATCAAGAATTTTACCTTTCAGATTGTAACTCCTATTTTTTCGAAAATTTTCCATTAGAGTTGTTAACTTATCTGAATCATAGTCCAAAGATTCAAATAACTGTCTTTCAAAATTACTTGATATCTGTATATCCATACTTGGGCTTATTGTGCTTTTAACGTCCTTTAATGACATATCGCCATTAGAAATAGTTCTGTGCATTATATCATTTGAATTTGTTGCAACATATAATTTATTTATTGGTAAACCCATTAATCCAGATATGTGAGCTGCATAAACATTACCAAAATTTCCGGTTGGAACAATAAAATTAACTTTTTTATCATATTGCGCTGATTGAATATATGACCAAAAGAAATAAAC
Organism: uncultured Gammaproteobacteria bacterium; assembly: GCA_913050095.1. Classification (GTDB taxonomy): domain Bacteria; phylum Pseudomonadota; class Gammaproteobacteria; order Poriferisulfidales. The sequence goes on along the minus strand of CAJXAV010000017.1, from coordinate 21,478 downwards.
TGACTGTGATGCAATACGAGCCCAATTAATAGAATTAACTGCAGAAAGTTCCGTGATTTTTTTTAGATCTTTTGACACTAATAAAGATTTAACAATGTTTTGACAATCATCAAAGGTACCATCAATAGCAATATTAAAAACATTATTTGTCCTTATCGTAGTCATTTGTTTTCTTTGAATTTCTGAAGTTTTATCTTTAGGGTGTAATATAAAAATATTGATATTATCCTTATCTTTACAAGCATCAATTGCTGCAGATCCAGTATCGCCAGATGTTGCTCCAATAATTGTTATATTTTTATTTTTATTTTTTAAATAATATTGAAATAAATTTCCTAGTAATTGTAAAGGATAGTCTTTGAAAGCAAAGGTTGGCCCATGAAATAATTCTAAAATAAATTTATTGTCACTAATTTTTATTAAAGGGGCAACTTTATCATTTGTAAATACTTGATAAGTCTCTTGCGTTATTTTTTCAAGATCATTCTTACTTATAGTGTCACCTACAAATTCTTTTAAAATTATACTTGCAAGTTCAGGATATGTTATGTTTTTATTATTAAATATTTCATTGGTATTTATTAAAGGCCATTTTTTGGGCATAAAAAGCCCACCATCCGAAGAAAGTCCTTCAATAATAATTTGATCAAAGCTTTTATCTAATTTTGAGTTTCTGGTACTGCAGTATTTCATTTTAATTTTTTTAATGTAAGTTTTTTAGCAAGCCCAATGTATTCTCTAGGTTTTAATTTTAATAATTTATTTTTTACATTATTGCTTAAGTCACATTTATTTATAATTTCGATAATTATTTTTTCATTGATTTCCTTGCCTCTAGTTGCGTCTTTTATAATGTCATAGCTATTTTCAACATTATGATATCTCATTATTGTTTGAATAGGCTCTGCTAATATTTCCCAACTGTTATCAATATCTTCATTTATTTTTTCAATATTTACATCTATTTTCTTCATTCCTTTAATTAATGATGAAATTGATATATAAAAGTGTGAATATATTGTCCCTAAATTTCTCAATACTGTAGAGTCTGTTAAATCTCTTTGTAATCTTGATATCATAATTTTTTTACCAATAGATTGAGATAGTGCCGTTACTATTTCTAAATTACCCTCTGCATTCTCGAAATTAATTGGATTTACTTTGTGTGGCATTGTTGATGACCCGACTTCGGTTTTGATATTTTTTTGTTTTATATAATCAAGCATTATGTATATCCACATATCTCTTGAAAAATCTAAAAGAATATTTGATATCATAGCAATATCATTTAAAACTTCTGTAAGCCAATCATGATTTTCAATTTGCGTTGTATGCTCATTTTGTTTCAAATTAATACTATTCAAAAATTTCTTTGTTTCAGTATCCCATTTTATTTCAGGCAGAACAAAATTGTGCGCATTATAGTTCCCTACAGCACCATTCATCTTTGCATATACTTCTCTTTTAGTCATATATGCTACTTGTTTACTTATACGTGATGAAAAAACTTTTAGTTCTTTACCAAATGTTGTCGGGCTAGCTTTCTGCCCATGGGTTCTTGATAGCATAGGAGTATTTGCATATTTATCTTCATATTTATGAATTAAATTTTGCAGCTCATTAATTTTTTTTAAAAGAATTTTTCTTGTATCTATAAACATTAAAGCATATGAAATATTATTAATATCTTCTGAGGTAGCACAAAAATGTATTAATTCTTTCTTTAATTTTAGAGTTTTGTGTTTATCAAACTTATTTTTTAAATAGTATTCAACAGATTTGACATCATGATTCGTTGTCTTTTCTATTTTTTTAATCTCAACTGCGTCTTTGATACTAAAGTTCTTGTCAATGTTTAGCAGGTAGTTTTTTTCTTCTTTATTTAAACTAAACTTTTTCTTTATTGGCTTCTGTGTTGATAAAAAAATAAACCACTTTATTTCCACATACAATCTTTTTTTGATTAACCCATATTCACTATTGATGTCATTTAATTGCTGGTCAATTTGACTAGAATATCTTCCGTCTATCGGAGATATTGCTTTTAACGCGAATTCAATATTTTTATTTGCCATTTCTTAACTTTGCAGTAGTAATTTACGTTTAGATTATACTATAATTATATAATTAATGTTAAATAAGAGACCATTCATTATGAAGAAATCAAAGAATAATTTCAGAGTAGAAAGCGATAGCATGGGTGAAGTTAAAATACCTAAAAATGCTTTGTATGGCGCTCAAACACAACGGGCAGTTGATAACTTTATTATTAGCGATCTTGTGATGCCTAAGGAATTTATTATAAGTCTTCTGCTTGTTAAAATTGCTGCAGCTAAAGCCAACGCAAAACTAGGATTATTAAGCATGAAAATCTCTACAGCTATTATAAAGAGTGCTGAATATTTAATATCAAATTTTGATCATGAAGATTTTCCTATAGATGTTTTTCAGACTGGTTCAGGAACAAGCACAAATATGAATGTAAACGAAGTAATATCTAATATTGCTAAATCTAAATTCAAAACAGATATTCATCCAAACGATCATGTCAATATGTCGCAGAGCTCTAACGATGTTATTCCTACAGCAATAAGTCATTGCGCATATAAAGAAGCAGTAACAAAATTATTGCCATCATTAAGTATTTTGTCTAAAGACATAGGTAAGAAGCAAAAAAAATTAAATAATATTGTTAAAACAGGAAGAACACATTTGATGGATGCCATGCCTATAACTTTCGGTCAAGAGATATCGTCATGGAAAGCACAAATTGATGACAATATCGACAGTTTAAAAAGTTGTCTTAAAAGAGTAAAAAGACTTCCAATAGGCGGCACTGCAGTAGGCACAGGTATTAATGCGCACAAACAATTCCCAAAAGAATTTTTAGCAGCCCTTAATTCTGGAAATAAATTAAATTATGTAAATAAGAAAAATAAATTTGAAGGTTTGAGTTCTCAGGACGATATTGTGTTATATAGCTCACATTTAAAATCTGTTGCTGTTTCATTGATTAAAATATCAAATGATTTGAGATGGATGAATTCTGGACCAGGATCCGGAATATCAGATATTACATTAAAAGCATTGCAACCAGGTAGTAGTATTATGCCAGGAAAAGTTAATCCAGTAATTCCAGAGTCTGCTATTATGGCTTGCTCGCAAGTCATTGGAAATGATACAACTATTATGATTTGTGGTCAGTCTGGTAATTTTCAGCTCAATGTAACATTGCCCGTAATTGCTTATAATATTGTTCAGAGCACAAGTATTATCTCTAATACGGCAATAAGTTTATCTAAAAAATCAATTCTTGATTTCCATGTAAATAAATCAAATATTGAAAATTCCGTTAACTCAAATCCTATTTTAGTAACTGCTTTAAATAGAATTATTGGTTATGAAAAGGGTGCTTATATTGCAAAAAAAGCTTATAAATTAGGTTTACCAATAATTGATGTTGCAATTAAAGAAACAGATTTATCAAAAAAAGAATTACAAAAAATTCTTGATCCTTTAGACCTTACAAAGGGCGGAATAAAATAAAGTCTAGCTAGGCAGCAATCTGTTTTAAAACATACTGTAAAATTCCACCACTTTTAAAATATTTTATTTCTTGAGGGGTATCGATTCTAACGTTTGCTTCAAATTCAATTGTTGATTCATTGCTTTCAGCTTTAATTTTTACGGTTTTTGCTTCACCACTATTTATACCGCTTATTGAAAACTCTTCTGTTCCTTTTAGTCCAAGTGACTCTGCACTTTCTCCGTCTTTAAATTGAAGTGGAAGTATTCCCATGCCAACAAGATTTGATCTGTGTATTCTTTCAAAGCTTTCAGTTAACACAGCTCTTACGCCTTGAAGCTTAGGGCCTTTTGCAGCCCAGTCTCTTGATGACCCACTGCCATATTCTTTCCCAGCTATTATTATTGTTGGAATTGAATCTTTTTTGTATTCCATAGCCGCGTCAAATATTGGCATTTCTTTATTTGTTGGTATATGTATTGTGTAACCACCCTCAATATGAGGAACTAGTTTATTTTTTAATCTAATGTTTGCAAATGTTCCTCTCATCATTACTTTATGATTTCCTCTTCTAGAACCATAGGAATTAAATTGATTCGGGTCAACATTCTTGCTAATTAAGTATTTGCCGGCTGGACTATCTTCTTTAATATTTCCGGCTGGTGAAATGTGGTCAGTAGTAACAGAGTCACCAAGATATGCAAGAACTCTAGCTGATTTAATTTCATCAATTACTATATCCTGTTCACACATATCGTCAAAATAGGGCGGATTTGCTATATATGTTGATTCATCCCATTCGTACTGATTGTTCTCAGTAACATCTATATTTTTCCATTCTTTTTCACCATCATATATATTTTCATAAGATTTTTTAAACTGTTCTGCAGTTAAAGAGGATTTTAATATTTTATTGATCTCAGAATTAGAGGGCCATATATCTTTTAGATATATTTCTTTGCCTTCATCTGTAACAGAAATAGGCTCCGTTGTTATATCTATATTCATTGATCCCGCAATAGCATATGCTATAACTAATGGAGGCGAGGCTAAATAATTTAGTTTAACTTCTGCATGAACTCTCCCTTCAAAATTTCTATTTCCTGATAGTACTGAAGCTGCTATTAAATTATTTTCTTTGATCCCATCACTAATTTCTTTGATTAGAGGTCCAGAATTTCCAATACATGTAGCACAACCATAGCCAACGTTATGAAAACCCAATTCCTCCATTGGCTTTAAGAGGTTAGAATTTTTTAAATATTCTGTTACAACCATTGAGCCTGGAGCTAAAGATGTTTTAACCCATGGTTTACTTTTTAAACCAAGTTCTCTAGCTTTTTTTGCAACCAAACCCGCTGCAATCATAACACTTGGATTAGATGTGTTTGTACATGAAGTGATTGCTGCTATTACAATATCTCCATTATTAATACTAAAATTGCTATCTTTAATAGTTATCTCTGATGCTTGATTTTGAGGATTTATATTTTTTAGTTCTTTTTCATATGAAGCTTTTGCGTCTTTTAAATTTATTCTGTCTTGAGGTCTTTTAGGCCCAGCTATAGATGGCTCAACTTTAGAAATGTCTAGCTCTATGTTTTCAGTATATATTGCATTATCACAATCATTTCTTGTTAGACCAACTGCTTCTGTGTATTTTTTTATTAATTCAATTTGAGCTTCGTCTCTATTAGATAATCTCATATAATCAATCGTTTCTTCGTCAACTGGAAATATTCCACATGTTGCTCCATACTCCGGCGCCATATTTGCGATTGTAGCTCTGTCACCCAGAGAAAGATTATCTAGTCCATCACCATAAAATTCAACAAATTTACCGACAACACCATGAATTCTTAACATTTCAACGATGTTTAAAACTAAATCAGTAGCTGTTACACCCTCTGAAACCTTACCAGTTAATTTAAAGCCTACTACTTTTGGGATTAACATTGATATTGGCTGCCCTAACATAGATGCCTCAGCCTCAATTCCTCCCACACCCCATCCAAGAACTCCAATTCCATTTATCATAGTAGTATGTGAGTCTGTGCCGACCACGGTATCAGGATATGCGTAATTACTTCCTTCGATTTCTTTAGTAAATATGCACCTAGCTAAAAATTCTATATTAATTTGATGAACTATTCCTGTATCAGGAGGAACTACTTTGAAATTTGAAAATGCTGATTGCCCCCATTTTAAAAACTTATATCTTTCAAAGTTTCTTTCGTATTCAAGTTTTGCATTTAAGCCAAATGCTTTATTGCTTCCAAAATTATCTACTTGAACTGAATGATCAATAACTAATTCAGCAGGCTGAAGTGGATTTATATCGCTTGGGCTCTTACCTAGTTTTTTTATAGCATCTCGCATAGCTGCTAAATCAACAACTGCTGGAACACCAGTAAAATCCTGCATTAAAACTCTTGCTGGTCTATAAGCTATTTCTTTTTTTGCCGCATGATTATGCCAGTCAATTATAGATTCAATATCATTTTTGTTTACAGTTATATCGTCTTCGTTTCTTACTAGATTCTCTAATAGAATTTTTATGGAGTACGGAAGTTTTTCCACGCCATTGATTTTTGAAATATCAAATATTGTATATTTTTCTTTTCCACATGTAATTTCAGTTTTTGTATTAAAGCTATTCTTCATTAAAATTTATCCTTGTTTTAAATTAAATAAAAAAGTTATTACACTTATTAAGAATTTCCTTTCTTCTAAACATAAGATGCCACTTTGAGCCACCATGGTATTCCCATAAAAAGGCAGCTCTTATTCCACTCAGTAGCAAAGCTCTAATTAAAGAAGAATTTTTATCTAAAAATTCTTTTTTCCCAGATATCACAACTCTAGGCCTGATGATGCCGATATATTCTTTATAAATTTCTTCAGAATACAACACTAGGTCACTTAAATTTGTAGCCATCATACTATTTTCTTGATAATTATCAATTTTTTTTCTGATTAGATCTTTTAAATCATTGTTTTTACTTATATTTTTTTGAATTAATATTACATTTAAAGCATATTTTTGCATTGTTATTATAGAAATATCGTTTTTTCCTATTAAAATATTTTTTAGCAAATTATAGCCATCTGTTAAATTTAATTTGTTTTTATAAATTTTAGACGCTTCAGACTCATCCATGATGTAAATACTTTCTATCAAAAGCTTCGATTCTTGATAGCAGTCATGCTCAGTTGTTGCTAGTTTATTAACTAAAAACATATTCTGTAATACAGCACATAGCGACCAAATATAGCTCTCTGAAATAATATTATTCCTCATTATTTATAATTATTCCTCCACCTAAACAAATATCTTTATCAAAAATTACTAATGATTGTCCTGGGGCAGGAGCTCTAATTTTTTCTTTAGAAACAGCAATATAATTATTATTTAAACGTTCAATTTTACAAGAATATTTCTTACCTAAATGTCTTATTTGTATATTTAGTTCTCTTTTAAGTATGTCATCATTATTTTTTGTAATTAATTGTAAATTATTAAAAAATATTTTTTTTGAAAAAAGTAAGTCATTTTCATTTCCTTGACATACGTATAAATTATTATTTTTTAAATCTTTTTTATATACATACCAAGGTAAATTTTTTACATTTTTTAAGCCACCAATTCCTAATCCTTCTCTTTGCCCAATTGTTGTATAAAACATTCCTTTATGACTTCCGATAATATTATTTTTAGGATCTATTATATTACCAGGCATGTTGTCTATGTATTTACCAATAAAATCTTTAAATTTTTTATTGCCTATAAAGCATATTCCCATGCTTTCTTTTTTTTTATATGAGCTAAAATTATTTGCTTTAGCTATGCTTTTTACTTCATCTTTTTTAAAATCTGACAATGGAAAAATTACTTTTGATAATTGATTATGATCTAATGTATGCAGAAAATAAGTTTGGTCTTTATTCTCATCCTTTGGCAAACTTAAAAAACATAAATTATTTTTATTGATTATCCTTGCATAATGTCCTGTGGCAATCTTTGATGCACCAAGTGATTGAGCATATTCTAAAAATACTTTAAATTTGATATGTTTGTTGCACAATATATCTGGATTTGGCGTGTATCCTTTTTTATATTCCTCTATAAAATCAAGAAATATATTATTCCAATATTGGTCCGAGAAATTTGCAGTGTGAAGTTTTATTTGGAGTTTATCGCAAGCTTCTCTTGCATATTTAAGATCTTCTAGTGCGTTGCATCCGCTTGAATTATCATCTTCGTCCCAGTTTTTCATAAACAAAGCCTCAACATTATAATTACTATCTTTTAAAAGCTTCATGGCTATTGTTGAGTCAACACCACCAGATAATCCTATAATTACTTTATTATTCATTTTTCCAATAACGAACTAATGATGTCTAAAGGGTATTTATTTCCTTTTTCAAAATCTTCGATACATTTCATTACCATTTTACTTCTCAAAAAGTGATTTTCTTTAAGTACTTCTTCTTTGTTTAGCCAAATTTTTCTAATTATATTTTTGTCAAGTTCTCTATCTTTAATTTCTTCTTTTATAGAGCATTCAAAACAAAACCTTAGCCACATATCTAATGAGTTCTTGTTTCTTTCTTGATATACGCCAATCAAATTTTTAACTTCCACTAAATACGCAGTTTCCTCTAAGGTCTCTCTTACGCAAGCTTCAGACAAAGATTCATTTTCTTCTAGGTGACCCGCTGGTTGATTTAAAACAACTTTATCTTGTACATATTCCTCGACGAATAAGTATTTATCATCAGATTTAATAACGGAAGCTACGGTTATATGCGGAACCCATGACATTAGTTTTTTCTCTCTTATTTAAAATGAAAAATGTACTTTATAATTATATATATTACATCATAAAAATTGGCAAGATTTTTATATACTATTAAATATTTTGAAATTCTAAGGAAAGATTAATTAAAATATAGGCTTTTTTGAACTACTTTTATTTATCTATCTCTAAATGTTATCCTGCCTTTTGTAAGGTCATATGGTGTAAGTGCTACTGTTACCTTATCTCCAGTTAATATTCTAATATAGTTTTTTCTCATTTTTCCAGAAATGTGTGCAGTAACTATGTGTCCATTTTCTAACTCAACTCTAAACATTGTATTTGGTAGAGTTTCGACCACGGTTCCATCCATCTCAATATGTTCTTCTTTTGCCATTATTACTTCTTGATTGTATAAATTTAATTATTGTAATATTTTTGTTTATAAGTTAAAAAACTTAATATAAAGTATATCAGATTTTTGTTTTTTTTGTAAAAATGGTTGTACATAGATTTATAATTTTAATTTTAATTTTTATTGGTGGTCTAAATAATGAGTTTAGGTATTTTATTTCCAGGACAAGGCTCTCAAAGTATTGGTATGCTTAAAGATCTCAAAAGTTCTTATAAAATTATAAGCCATGTATTTGAAGAAGCTTCAGATATATTATCTTATGATTTATGGAAAGTGGCACAAAACGGCCCTGAATCAAAAATTAATGATACAGAATTTACTCAACCTATAATGTTATGCTCGTCTTACTCCATATGGAAAATATGGAATGATGAGGGCGGCGAACGTCCCTTTTTCATGGCAGGCCATAGTTTTGGAGAATATACAGCTTTATGCGCTGCTCAAGCTTTAAAATTTAGTGATGCTATAAAGTTAGTAAAAAATAGAGCGTTATGCATGAAAGATGCGCCAAAAGGAAAAATGGCAGCAATAATTGGTATTAAATATCAAGACCTTGAAAACATTTATAAAGAAAACACATTAAGTAATGTTAGTATCGCAAATATTAATGCCCCAGGACAAATTGTGATATCTGGTTCTGAGGAAGGTGTAGAAAAATTATCAAAATTAGCTGCTTCTGCAAATGCAAAAAAGGTTATTTCCATACCGGTTAGTGTTGCGGCACATTCGTCGCTAATGTTAGACCAGTCAAAAATTTTTCAAAAATATGTAGAAAAGGTAAAATTTGATAAACCTTCTATACCAATCATTAATAATGTTGATGTAAAAATAGAGGAAGAACAAAAAGCTATTAAGGAAGCTCTTGTTAGGCAGTTGTATTCTTCGGTAAGATGGGTTGAAACTATAGAATATATGGAGCAACAAGGTGTGGATACTTTATTGGAGTTGGGCCCAGGTAAGGTTTTAACTTCTTTTAACAAAAGAATTGATAATAGTATAGAATCTTTATCTGTATCCGATCACAACAGCCTTGAAAATGCTTTAGAGGTTATAGGAAATTTATGAGTATTAAAAAAATTGCATTAGTGACAGGCGCTTCTAGAGGTATAGGTTTAGCTATACTAAAGGATTTATCAGCAAATGGTTTTACTGTTTTGGGAACAGGTACGAGTGATAACTCAAAAAATATGTTACAAAATGAAATGGATAAAAACAATATCGATGGAAAAGCTTATGTATTGGACATTAAAAGCCAAGAATCTGTGAATAAGCTGTCGGAAGATATAATTAATGATTATTCAGATACACCAGATATATTGGTTAATAATGCCGGCATTACTAATGATAATTTACTTATACGTATGGATGATAGCCAATGGTTTGACACTATTGAGACAAATATAAATTCTTTATACAGAATATCAAAAACATTTCTTAAGCCTATGATAAAAAAGAGAAAAGGCCGTATAATATGTATTTCTTCAGTTGTAGCAAGCACTGGTAATGCAGGCCAATCAAATTACGTTACTACCAAATCTGGAATGATTGGTTTTTGCAAATCACTAGCAAAAGAGGTTGCGACAAGAGGAATTACAGTAAATTGTGTTTCTCCAGGCTTTATAGAAACAGATATGACAAATAAGTTGAATGAGTCACAAAAAGAACAAATATCTAAGAATATTCCAATGTCTAAAATGGGTAGTCCAATTGACATAGCGCATGCTGTATCTTTTCTTGCATCTGATAAAGCATCATATATCACTGGTGAAACAATAAATGTAAATGGAGGGTTATTTATGCAATAGTAATCATTTCTGGATTATCTTGCATTAATTTAATAGAATGAGCTGGTTTTTTTATATAAGCTTTACAACCAATAGGGGACAGCATGAGCAACGAAGAAAGAGTAAAAAAAGTTATAATAGAGCAATTAGGCGTTAAAGAAGATCAGATTACAGAGAATGCCTCATTTGTAGACGATTTAGGTGCAGACTCATTAGACACTGTAGAATTAGTTATGGCGTTAGAAGAAGAGTTTGACTGTGAAATACCAGACGAAGAAGCAGAAAAAATAACTACGGTTGCACAAGCTAATGCTTATGTTAATGCTAATAGTAAATAGGTATAATATTTTCATAAATCACATAATTTAAGATGAAAGAAAATACAAGACGCGTAGTAGTAACTGGATTAGGTCTAGTTTCCCCTGTAGGCTCAACAGTTGAAAAGGCTTGGGGAAATATAAAAAATGGAGTCAGCGGAATAAGAAAAATTAGTTCTTTCGATGCTTCATCCTTTTCGGTTCAAATTTCCGGATCAGTTGTTGATTTTAATGCTGAAGACTTCATTACACCAAAAGATCAAAAGAAGATGGATACCTTTATTCATTATGGCATTGGTGCAAGTGTTATGGCAATTAATGACGCTGGTTTAGAAATTACAGAGAGTAATAGTGATAGAGTTGGAATATCAATAGGCTCCGGAATAGGGGGGCTGCCGTATATTGAAAGAAATTATGGAAATTTTTTAGAAAAAGGACCAAGAAAAATTTCACCATATTTTGTACCGAGTTCAATTATTAATATGGTTTCTGGAAATTTATCAATTATGTATGGAATTACAGGACCAAATATGTCATTGGTGTCTGCTTGCGCAACAGGTACGCATAGTATTGGTGATGCAGCAAGATTAATTAAGCATGGTTATGTTGACTGCATGATTGCTGGTGGTGCTGAAATGGCAACATGTCCTCTTGGGATAGGTGGATTTGCTTCTGCAAAAGCTCTCTGCTCGACAAATAATGATGATCCTGAAACTGCCAGTAAACCTTGGGATGTAAATAGAAACGGTTTTGTGTTGGGAGATGGTGCAGGCATTGTCGTCCTTGAAGATTATGAACATGCAAAAGCTCGAAATGCTAAAATTTATTGTGAACTTGTAGGTTTTGGAATGAATAGTGATGCACATCACATGACACAACCTGCAGCCGGTGGGGCAGGCGCTTCAAAGTGTATGCAACAAGCATTAAAAGAAGCATCTTTAAATAATACTGATATAGATTATATTAATGCACACGGAACCTCGACCCCAGCTGGAGACAAGGCAGAAACAGATGCAATAAAATCAGCGCTTGGAGTTGATAACGCTAAAAATACTCCTATTAGCTCAACAAAATCAATGATTGGGCATTTATTAGGTGCAGCTGGTGGTGTTGAAGCTGTATTTAGTATTTTATCAATTAGAGATAATGTTATTCCTCCGACAATAAATTTAAATGAGCAAGACCCCGAATGTGATTTAGATTATGTTCCAAATAATGCCAGAGACACAGAAGTTAAAGTAGCGATGTCAAACTCCTTTGGTTTTGGTGGAACAAATGGCACATTAATTTTCAAACGTATGTAAGATGAACCTAGTAAATGGAAAACCTAGCTCAAGTATTTCAATATTTGACAGAGGATTTTTATATGGAGATGGTTTATTTGAAAGCATACTTATTATTAAAAAAAATCCCATTAATATAGCTCTTCATTTAAAAAGATTAAAAAATGGCTGCCGAGCACTCAGGATAAAAAATTTAGACCTAGACTTACTGAATAAACACATCAAAAATTCACTTGAGGATCAAATTAATTGCGTATTAAATATAAATATAACTAGAGGAACTGCGGATAAAAGAGGCTACGATATAAAAAATTGCAAAAGTAAGCCTAATATAATTATCACAACATCAAAAATACCAATTTATCCAGAGGAGTATAAAAAAAAGGGAATTAAAACTAAATTTACAAAGCAAACTTTTAAAGACAGCTCAGATTCGCTAGCTAAAATAAAACACTTAAATAGATTAGAGCAGGTTTTGGCAACTGAAGAATTGTCAAAAACTTTTCCAGAACTTATAGTCTGCGATAATTATGGGAATATTATTGAAGGAATATCAAGTAATATCTTTTTTATAAAAGAGAAAGTATTTTATACGCCAGATATTAAAAATAATGGTGTTGATGGCGTAATGAAATCTTATATTACTTCTATATTAAAAAAACACAAATATAAGATTAAGATTGAAAACATTAATAAAAAAGAAATAAAAAATTATGATGGCGCATTTTTCTGTAATTCAATAAGACTAATTTGGAAAATAAAATCTATAAATAGTCATAAATATAAAGATAATACTAATATTAACAACTTGATTAAGATTATTGAAAATGATATTAAAAAATAAAATATTCCAAACAAAAATAATTATTTTTACGTTAGCTATTTTTTTATTAATGTTTTTTTCATATTTAAATTTTTCACTTAATAAAAAAGTTAACGTTGACTTAAATAAAGTTTTTTTTATTAAATCTGGCAGCTCAGTAAGTTCGAGCATACAGTCGTTAAAAGAAAAAAAAATTATTAACTCAAGTTTAAGATTTAAAATTCTTTCCTATATGTATAGTATTAATCCAACATTTATTAGTGGAAAATATAGTATTAAAAAAAGTGATACTGAATATAGTATTTTAATAAAAATTGTAAAAGGAAATTTGTATCAAGAATCTATTACTATATTAGAAGGAACAACTTTTAAGAATATTCTTTCAGAGCTTAATAAAAATAGACATATCAATTCAACCACCTTAAAACATAGCGATATTAATTTTTATACTAGTAGTTTTTTAAATACACTGCATCCTGAAGGACTTTGTTTTCCTGATACTTATAAATTTTCTTCAGGTATATCACTGAAAAATTTTTTAAGTATTTGCTCTAAAAAAATGGATATTGTCTTAAAAAAATATTGGAACAATAGAGACTATTCACTTCCATACAAAACACCTTACGAAATGTTAATAATGGCATCTATAATTGAAAAAGAGACCTCTTTAATGAGTGAAAAACCTATTGTAGCGAGTGTTTTTGTTAATAGATTGAATAAAAATATGAGACTTCAAGCAGACCCTACAGTAATTTACGGAATAAAAAATTATAATGGTAATATCACAAAAAAAGACTTAATGACAAAAAATGAATATAATACATATAAAATTAATGGTTTGCCAAAATCACCAATTTGTTCACCAAGTGAGAGCTCTATAAGAGCTGCAAGCAGGCCAAAAAAAACTGATTTTTTATATTTCGTTGCAAATGATAAAGGAGAGCATATTTTTTCAAGAAATTATAAAGATCATGTAAACGCAGTAAATAAATACCAAAAAAAATAATATGAAAAAAGGTAAATTAATAAGTTTTGAGGGTATTGAAGGTGTTGGTAAAACAACAACTATAAATTCAATAAAAAAATATTTAGAATCTTATGGCGTAAATGTTTATAGTACAAGAGAGCCTGGGGGTACTAAATGTGGTGAATCGTTGAGAAATATTTTATTAAACAATAAAACTATAATATCTCCAGAAGCAGAATTATTATTATTGTTTGCTATCAGAAAACAACATATCGATGAGATAATTAAAGACAAATTATCTTTAGGCACTTGGGTTTTATGTGACAGGTATATAGACGCATCAATAGCTTATCAAGGCTATGGTAAAAAAGTTAGTTTAAAAAAAATAAAAATTTTAATAGAAAATTTTACAGACAATATAACTCCAGATCTAACTATTTTTTTTGATTTGCCATACAGTTTATCTAAAAAAAGATTTCCAAAAAATAAAAAAAAAGATAGATTTGAAAATTTAAATAATAAATTTTTTAATGATGTTTATGATGGGTACGTAAGTATTGCTAATAACAATAAAAAAAGAATTAAGAGGGTAGATGCTAATTGCAGCAAAGAAGATGTTTTTTCTCAAATTACTAGTATTATTGATACTAAATTCAAACATGATTTAATTTTATAGCTCATCATATAAAATCTTATTTTCAATTATTGCTGTCATTAGCATAATTTCATTAAAATTATTTTTTGATAATTGTAAAATATCCTTGTGATTTTTAATCCCCCCGGAAAATATTATTTCTGATTCTGGAAAATACGTTCTTGTTTCTTTAATATTTTCAAAGTTAACACCATTTTTCTTACCAATATTATCCATATTCATACATATCACTTTCTTTGGTTTTAAAATTTTAAAATCTGAATTTTTGCACAAAACTTCTTTATTTTTGAAATCTAATGATAAAATATAATTATTTATTTTATTATCTATTAAACATCTATAATCATTAAAAGTTTCTGTTGCAATAATTTGTGTGCAATTAATTTTTGAAAAATTATTAATGTCCTGTTGTTTTACAACTCCATTATCTATTAGAAAATTTGTTTTTTTGAAAGTCTCTGTTATTTCATTAATAACAATATTATCTGAAATAAAATCTCTAATAGAGTCTAAATCTGCTATATATATTGTGTTAAAATGATAAAGTGAATGTAAATAATCAATAAACTTTACTGGGTCAGAGGGTATTGAAAATATAGTAGATATTTCTTTATAATTATCTCTATTTCCACCTTGTGGAAGTACTACTTTGCCATTTTTTATATCTATTGCAGGTATTAACTTCATAAAATTATGAATATATTAATTTACGAGCACTTTTTAGGTCAGGATAAAAATATTAATTTATCTCCTGAAGTACTGCATGAAGCAAAATTAATAATAAACTCCTTAATTATTGATATTTCAGGTCTTCACGATAAACCAAAGATATCATTGTTTATAAGTAAAAAAAATAGATATTTATTTAGTAGTCATGATATTAATTTTATTGATACGTCGTCACAAGATTTATATAATTTAATTGATAGTGATTTTAATTACAATGAAATTTATATTTTGGCGCCTGAAGAAAATTTAATACTGCACGATATTATTAAAAATTTAGAAATTAAAAACTTAAACACATGTAATTGCTCTAGTAAATTTATAAAATTAACGTCAAATAAATATAAAATAAATTCGGTTTTAAAAAAATCAAAAGATTATACTATAGAGACTTATTCAAATTTCAGAGAGCTGCTAAAGGATAAAAAAATTATTGCAAAGATTGTTGATGGATGCGGTGCTGAAAATTTATATGTTTTTGATAATCTAATTGATATGAAAAATTACAAAAGCAAGCTAACAAAAAATCATATCTATCAATATTACTATGATGGAAATATTATTGGCATTAATATAGTTGCAAATAAAAATAAATATAAAATTATTTCAATTAATGAGCAGATATATGAGAAATTTAATAATAATGAATTAGTCTTAAAAAAAATTGAAATTGGAAAATTTAATCATATGATTGATGAATTTACGAAATTTGTCGAAAATATTTTACAAAATTTTGATGGTTATTATGGTTTTTTCGGTATAGATGCTATTCTTACCTCAGATAAAAAAATTATTTTCTTAGAAATTAATCCAAGGCTCACCACATCTTACATTGGTTTGTCTAAATCTATTGGTTTTAATGTAATGCAACTTTATTATGATCTAGCATTTAAGCACGACATTATTAATAATAAGAAATTTTCAATTAATATTTAATATGGACAAAATAAACTTAGGCTGGGATATTGGAGGTGCAAATACTAAAATTTGTGTATTTGATTCAAAATACAATATCATAGAGTGCGTCAGTAAAAATATTCATATTTGGGAAAATTTTGAAGATATTAAATACCTTTTTCATAATATTTGCGCCAAATATAAAGATTTTGAAATTGTTAATTATATTACTATAACTGCCGAATCTTGTGATAATTTTATTTCTAGAGCCGATGGAATAATAAACATTCTAGAGATTTGTAATAAGAATATGTGTGGTCAAGTTTTATACTATTTAAATAATAATACTTACGCGTATTATGAGGAAGCGAAAAAAGATCCTTATAAATTATTTTCCACAAATTGGATGTTAACTTATAGCTTTCTAAATAAATCAGAAAAATTTAATTTATTATTAGATATTGGATCTACAACAACAGATATTATATATAAAAATATGAAAATCAATAATAATATTACAGACTTTCATAGACTAAGTAATAAAACATTATTTTATGCTGGTGTTGTTAGAACGCCAATATCTATGTTGTTTGATAAAGTTTTCCTCAATGATAAGTATGTGCCATTAATTAATGAGGTTTATTCTACTACAGGTGATATTTTTACGATTACAAATGATATTTTTCTGGAGAATACTGAGTATCTTGGCGCTGACAATTTAGCATACACAAAAAAAAATTCTTTAATTAGGTTGGCTAGAAATATTGGCATCGATTATGAAGAAAAAATAGAAACAAATATTACAAAGGTAGCGGAAAATCTTAAAACTCTGATAATTGAAAAGATTTTTTTACATATTAAACATGTTAAAAAAAATGATTTTACTAATTGTATGCTTACTTGTATTGGAGAAGGAAGATTTTTGGCAAAAGAACTTTGTGATACATATAATCTAAATTATTTTCCAATTAAGCAAATATCGGGATTAAAACTAGGTAAATCTTATGAAAATGCAGTATTTTCAAATTTTCCATCAGTACTTGTAGTATTAAATCACGGGAATATAGATAATGAAAAAATATCAAATTAACTACTACAGCAACTCTTGTATTTATGCTGAATTTTTAAAAGATCAAGATTGGTTTATATTTCTAGATAGTTGTAATGATATTAGTGATTTTGGAAGATATGACATTCTTACATGTGATCCATACATAAAAATAGTATCAAATGGAAAAAAAGTTAATGTTAGAAAAGATGGTTTAACTTCATCATTTATAGATAATCCGTTTGCAATAATAAATAAATACTATAGAAATATAAAATACGATATCGATTTACCATTTTCAAAAGGCATGATTGGTTATTTTGGTTATGAAGCTCTTAATGATCTTGAAAGTAATTACAATAAGATTGTAGAGCCAGATATTCCCGATATCTCAATTGGATTTTATGACTGGGCTATCGTAGTCGATCATGAGAAAAAAGAAACTTGGGTAACATGTGATGCTAAAAATAGTTTCATAAAAAAAGTCCTATCACACTTTTCATTAAATAATTTGCAAATTGATTATGATTTTAATAATAAATTTTATAATTTTAAACAAATCGTGAGTAAAAAAAAATATATTAATGATGTTGCTAAAATAAAAAATTATATTAAGAATGGTGACTGTTACCAAGTTAATTATTCTCAAAACTTTATATGTAATTATAACGGTAAGCCATGGAATATATATAAAGACATTAGGAAAATAAATCCCGCGCCTTATTCTTCTTTTTTTAGTTTTGATGAAAATTATATTATTAGTTCGTCTCCAGAGAGATTTATTTCTGTAAATAATGATATTGTCCAAACTAAACCAATTAAAGGCACTTTAAAAAGGTTAAAAGATAAAGCGTTAGATGAAAAACAGATTGAGATTCTTAAGAATGATGAAAAAAATATATCAGAAAATCTCATGATTGTTGATTTGCTTAGAAACGACTTAAGTAAGTGTTGTAAGTTAAATTCTGTTAAAGTCGATAAACTTTTTGATATTGAAAGTTATGCTTCTGTGCACCATATGGTAAGCACTATTACTGGAAAATTAAATATAGGTATAAGCTCTTTAGACATATTAAAAGCTTGTTTTCCTGGCGGATCAATTACTGGCGCCCCAAAAAAGAGATCAATGGAAATTATTAAAGAATTGGAGAATCGCCGGAGGGGAATATATTGTGGCTCTATTGGATATTTTGATCATAATAATTCAATGGATTCTAATATATGCATACGAACAATAACTCTAAGTGACAATATATTGAGTTTTTCTGCTGGTGGTGGAATTGTATATGATTCTGATCCAGAAGATGAATATTACGAAAGTTTAGAAAAAGTTGCAGTATTTTTAAAATATTTTTCAAACGGTGATTTTATATGGTAGTTATAAAAATAGGCGGCAGCCTTCAATCAACAAGTTATATTAAAAAGTGGATAAAAGAAATTAAAATTAATCGTAATGAAAGTTTTTTACTTGTATTTGGGGGAGGAAAATATGCAAAGTATGTGAGAAATGAGCAAAAAATAAAAAATTATAATGATGCAGAAGCTCATAAACTAGCGATAGATGCTATGAAAAAATTTACAAATGAAAATATTTCGTATTTAAAAGACTTCACATTTATCGATTCTTTTAGTTATTTAAAAAAAAATTTTCAAAAAAGAAAGTTATACGTTTGGTTGCCATCAGAATATGAAGTTGAACAATTAAATATTCCAAAAAATTGGGACGCAACCTCAGATTCAATAGCGCTAGAAATATCTAAAAAAATTAACGCCCCTTTATTGGTGATTAAGTCAATTCGCTTTAACAAAGAAAAATATATAAATTCTTTTATTCTTAAAAAGGGTGTTCTGGATAACTATTTTTCAAATAATTATAAAAATTATGATAATAGAATTTCTATAGTTGGGAGAGAAAAACACTATAAATTAAGAGAAATCTGTAATTACTTATTAAATTAACTAACTGCTAATATTTCTTCCAAGAAGAATAGATATCCACCTTGTGTTTTCATTGCTTTCAAGAGCTATTTTCATAATCATTGTTAATGGAACAGAAAGTAACATACCTACTGGACCAAGCAACCAACCCCAAAAAATTAATGATAAGAAAATAACTAAAGTTGATAGCCCTAGTTCTTTTCCGAGATATCTTGGCTCAATAATACTTCCCATTATAATATTTGTAATTAAATAAATTAACGCTACAAGCATTGCGTAATAAATATTAAATTGAATTAATGCGATTATAATTGCAGGTATCGATGCAATTATTGACCCTATACTTGGTATATAATTTAAAAAGAAAGCAATTAGCCCCCACATTACTGCATGATCAAGCCCAATAAAATTTAATGATAAATATATAATTAAGCCAGTTATGATGCTAACCACTGTCTTTATTGATAAATACTTATTCATATTTTCACTAAATATATGAAAGTTCGATATTGATTGAGTGCTGTTATTAAAAGCTATTTTTAACTTATTTGAAAATCCAGCTGCCTCAAGTAATGTGAACATTACGATAAAAAGAATTAAAAGATAGTTTGTTAAAACATTACCAAATGCGCTAATTGTATTAGCTACAGATTGCATAATAAAAGCGGGATCAACGTAATCATACAACGAGCTAGAATCAATATTTATATCATATTTTTTTGCAAGTACTGAAATATTATCTATTTCTCCGTAAATTTTTTCTTTATACGTAGGTAGAGATTTTCTAAAGCTATTTAAAGATGATCCTATTAATGCGGCTATGCTTAAACTTACTGTTACAATTGTAAATAGCACAAGAGTTACAGAGACAGGGGTGTTTATTTTTTTTGATTGAAAAAATTTCAATAGTGGAAATGATATCAAGGCAATAAACATAGATAAGAAAAATGGAACTACAATTTTGTCTGCTATTTTTAACCCAGCAAAAATTATAACTAAGCCACTAATGGTTAGAATAGTTTTATATATAGTATTATTTTTGCTGCTCATCTTTTTTTAATCTAATTTTAAGAATAATATAACCAAGTATACCAGATAATATTGATCCAAAAAATATTCCTGACTTAGAATACTCTTGACTTAACATTAGAGTTTCATTTGTGGGAACAAAAGCTAAAGTGTTTATAAATAAGCTCATTGTAAAACCTATACCACATAAAAATGAGACGCCCAAAATATCATACATGGATATACTACTTGGCAAATTACATATTTTTAATTTAACGGATAAATATGTTAAAAAAGTTATTCCAATTGGCTTGCCTAGAAGTAAACCTAGCATAATTCCCAAAGGTATTGGATTTGATAATGATCCAAAATTTATTGAGTCTAAGTTTATATCTGCATTAAAAAAAGCAAATATTGGTAATATTATAAAACCTGAGAATGAGTGAAGTTTTTCTTCTAAATATCTTAATGGTGAATGATTACTTTTTTTCACAGAAAATGGAATTGTTGCAGCAAGAATTACTCCAGCTATGGTAGTATGAATTCCTGAGTGTAAAATGAAGTACCAAAGAAATAATCCTACAAAAAGATATATGCTAACAATCCTTACATTAAAAAGATTAAGAGTCATAAGAATTAAAAAAGATAATAATGCATAAAATAAATATATATATGAAATCTCAGCGGTATAATATAATGCGATAACTAATACTGCGCCTAAGTCATCTATAATCGCTAGTGATAATAAAAATATTTTTAAACTAACTGGAACCCTATTTCCTAAAACTGATAGAACTGCTAACGAAAAAGCTATATCCGTAGCAGTAGGAATTGCCCAGCCCGATATTGCTGATGGATTATCTTTATTTATTATCAAATAAACCACAGCTGGCATTGCCATTCCACCAATTGCTGCTATACCTGGAAGTAACACTTTCGAGAAAGTTGAGAGCTGACCATTAACCATTTCTCGTTTTAATTCAAGACCAATTACAAGAAAAAAAATTGCCATCAAACCATCGTTAACCCAATGGTGAACAGTCTCCTTAAGTTCAAAATTCTCAATTTTTATTGAAAGGTAAGTGTTTTTTAAATCATAATAGTAAGTAGAAAAGTCGCTATTAGCTAATATAATAGCTAAAATACTAAAAATGATTAAAATTACTCCAGAAGCAGACTCCGTTTTAAGAAAATTTCTTATGAAGTTTTTTGAAAAAATATCGCGATTAAATCTTAGTGTTTCTTTATTTATTATCATAATTCAGACATTATATGTAACTTATGTTAACTTT
>CAJXAV010000016.1 GCA_913050095.1 uncultured Gammaproteobacteria bacterium | reverse complement strand
CATCTTCAGGACTAAGATCATCAAAAAGATCTATATCCATATTTTTACCAGGATCAATTTGATTTTTTATACCATCAAGACCTGCCATCATAAGAGCAGTGAAAGTTAAATAAGGATTTCCACAAGAATCTGGGAATCTTACTTCAATTCTCCTAGCTTTATCATTTGCTTCAAATGGTATTCTGATACTTGCTGATCTATTTTTTGCCGAGTAAGTTAATATTGTTGGCGCTTCAAATCCTGGAACAAGCCTTTTATAACTATTTGTTGCGGCATTAGAAAAAGCATTAATTGCTTTTGCATGTTTAATTATTCCGCCAATATAATACAAGGCTGTTTGAGAAAGACCCCCATACTCATTACCTAAGAAAAGATTTTCTCCATCCTTAAACAAGGATTGATGAACATGCATTCCATTACCATTATCATTGATAATTGGTTTCGGCATAAACGTTGCTGTTTTTCCATAATTATGTGCAACATTGTGAATGACATATTTCATAATCTGATTTTGATCAGCTCTAGTTACCATCGTATTAAATTTCGTGCCAATCTCACATTGCCCTGCTGTAGCGACTTCGTGATGATGAACTTCAACTTCAACTCCCATCTCTTCAAGTACGTTGCACATTGCTGAACGTATATCTTGCAGAGAGTCAACTGGAGGAACTGGGAAATAACCACCTTTAATACCAGGCCTATGTCCGGTATTCCCATCTTCATATTGTTCTCCTGAACTAAAGCAACCTTCTTCAGATTCAACTCTGTAAAATGATTCACCAATTTCATTTCCATATGTTACTGAGTCAAAAATAAAAAATTCAGGCTCAGGACCAAAATAAGCTGTATCAGCTATGCCTGAATCATTAAGATATTTTTCAGCTCTAATAGCAATTGATCTAGGATCTCTAGCATAACCCTCTCCAGATGTTTCTAAAACATTACATCTTACTATTAAGGTAGGATCACTAAAGAAAGGATCCATTACGGCTGTTTCGGGATCAGGCATGAGAACCATATCTGATTCATTAATAGCTTTCCAGCCAGAAATAGATGATCCATCAAACATCTTACCATTTGTAAACAGCGATTCATCGACTGCGCTCGAGGGAAGTGTTACGTGTTGCTCTTTCCCTTTTGGGTCTGTAAATCTTAGATCTACAAACTTTACGTCATTCTCCTTTATTGTTTTCATTATATCTGACATTATTCGCTCCTATATATATCATTAATAATATTATTGCTTTTAACATGCATGTATTATGCCAGATGTCTTGTAGGCATAAAAAATATGACTAAAATTGTGTTAAATTGTTAGTACAATTCAATAATATATGAGATTTATATAGTAGTATATTAATAATTCAAAAATTAAACTTTGTTTTATAATATAGCTTTTATATCAAGGTGTTTTTAAATTATGACATTTCAAGAGATTATATTTAATTTAAAGTCTTTTTGGGCAAATAAAGGGTGTGTTTCTTTGGAGCCTTATGATTTTCCTGTCGGGGCAGCAACATTTCATCCGGCAACTTTTCTAAGGGCTTTAGGTCCAGAACCATGGAAAGCAGTATATGCTCAACCATGTAGAAGACCTACGGATGGAAGATATGGTGAAAATCCAAATCGTTTACAACATTATTACCAACTTCAAGTGTTATATAAACCTTCACCAGATGATATTCAAGATCTGTATTATGAATCTTTAGCTCATATAGGAATTGAGAAAAAAGATAATGATATAAAATTTGTGGATGATAACTGGGAGTCCCCTTCATTAGGCGCGGCTGGCGTAGGATGGGAGGTTTGGTTAAATGGAATGGAAATAAGTCAATTTACATATTTTCAACAGGTAGGAGGTCAAGAGTGCAAGCCAGTATCTGGCGAACTTACATACGGTTTAGAAAGAATAGCAATGCATCTGCAATCAGTAGATAATTTATACGATATTAAATGGAATAATGAAATTACATATGGAGAAATATATCTACAAAACGAAGAAGAAAATTCTAAATATAACTTTGAATTAGTAGAACCAAAAATACTTATAAAATTATTTGATGATTTAGAAACAGAATGCAAAGAACTTATACAAAAAGAATTACCTATACCAGCATATGATATTTTACTTCAAAATTCTCATGCGTTAAATTTACTAGATTCAAAACAAGCTATATCCTCAACAGAGAGACAAGCATATATCTTAAGACTAAGAAAATTATCATTTTTAATAGCTGAAAAATATCTAGAAAAAAGAAAAAAAATTAACTATCCACTAATGAAAAATAATTAGTCATGTCAAAGAAAAATTTACTTTTTGAAATTGGTTTAGAGGACCTGCCGTCAAAAAATTTAGATATTTTTTCGGAAAAAATAAAAAATAATATTGAAAAAAATTTTAATAAAAATAATATAGATTTTTCTTCTATTGATAACTACTTTACTAATATTAGATTGATATTTTTAATTAACGATATTAATGAGATAATCACAACTGAAAAAAAAACTATTAAGGGACCTCCTTTTGACAAATGCTACGATGAAAATAATAATCCTTCGAAAACCGGCTTAGGGTTTGCAAAAAAATATAATGTAAAACTTGAGGATTTAAGTAAGGTCAAAGTTGATGGAAAAGAATATTTATTTTATGAACAATCAGAAATAATAACTAACTTAGTAGATGTATTACCTAAAATTCTTGAAGATTCTTTAAAAAATATCGAGGAACAAAAAAAAATGAGGTGGGGTAAAACCAATACCTCTTTCATAAGGCCTATTAGGTGGTTATTACTTATGTTAGATAATAAACACGTAGAAGGAAAAATATTTGATATTAATATAACTAAACATACATTCGGAGATAAAAGTTTATCTAATAAAAAAATTAATCTTGGAAAAATTAATAATTATTTCGATTTACTCAATAACGAGAAAATTGAGATTAATCAAAATTTAAGAAAAAAAATAATACAAGACGAAATAAAGTTAATATGTTCAGAAAAAAACTTTGATGAAAAAATCGATTCTGAAATTTTAAATGAAGTATCAAATATGGCTGAATATCCTTATCTTTACTTAGGAAGTTTTCCAGAAAAATATTTAGAACTACCTGAAGAGGTTTTAAAGTATGTTATTCAAGATACTCAAAAATATTTTTTAGTCTATAAAAATGGCAAGATTTCAAATTATTTCTTTGGGGTTTCTAATGTAAAAATAAATAAAAAAATTGTGGAAGGTAATGAAAGAGTAATTAATCCTAGATTAGATGATGCTAAATTTTTTATATCAAAAGATTTGTCGAGTAACATATTTAGTAAAAAAGAATTTTTAAAAAGAGTAATATTTCACAAAAAGCTAGGAAGTGTATTTGATAAAGTCGAAAGAATATCAAATATGTCGTCACATATAATTAAAAAAAGTTTTTCTGTAGAAAATTTAAAATGTGAAGAAATAGCCAATGTTTGTAAATTAGATTTAATGTCAAGTATGGTTGTGGAAATCCCAAAACTACAAGGTGTAATGGGCAGCTATTATGCTACTAAATTAGGATTGGATGAAAAAATTGCAAACGGCATTAAAGAGCATTATGCGCCAAAGAACCCGGAAGATAGAATACCAAGCAGTATGGATGCACAAATAGTTTCAACCGTAGATAAGCTTGATACTGTTGTAGGAATTTTTTTAGTAAATGAAAAGCCTACTGGAACCAGAGACCCATTGGGTATTAGAAGGTCTACAAATGGATTACTCAAGATATTACTTCAAGTAAATTTAAAAATAAATTTAAATGAACTGGTCGATTTATCTGCTAATTTAATATATAAAAATTTTGGTAAACTTAAAAAAAATAACGAAGCATTAGCTGAATGTAATTCATTTTTGAAAGAAAAGTTAATCTTAATACTGAAAGAAAATTATGAATTTGATGAGAATATAATATTTTCAGTAATTAGCCCAAGTAATGAAATAAACCCTTTCGAATCTTTAAAAAAAATTAAGATTATAAAAAGTATATTAGGAAATACTGATTATGATGATTTATTTGCTAATGCTAAGAGGGTATCAAATATATTAAAGAAATCTAACGAAAATGTATCGTCAAAGATTAATAAAAATTTACTAAGAGAATCTAGTGAAAAGATATTATATAATGCTATAAATGAAATTGAAGCTGACTTGCAACTATCTTTAAAAGAAAATAATTATGCTAAATATTTAGAAAAACTTAATAACTTAAATACTGATATAAAAACATTTTTTGAAGAAGTTATGATAAATGCCAATGAAGAAGATATTAGAATTAACAGGTTAGCATTATTAACTACCATTAATAATTACTATAAAGGCGTAGCAGACATTACAATATTAAGTCACTAAAAGAAAACGACCATGGTCAATAGTTTACAAAGATATATTTTAAAGAGATTCTTTCCATTTAAAGATTGGATTTCAGATCTTAAAAATCCAAAAATTCTTCAGGCAGACATTATTGCGGGTTTGACCGTGGCGTTGGTATTGGTTCCACAATCAATGGCTTATGCACAATTAGCTGGTTTGCCACCTTACTATGGCTTGTATGCCTCATTCTTGCCCGTAGCAATTGCTTCTGTGTTTGGATCTTCAAGGCAGTTAGCAACTGGACCAGTAGCTGTTGTTAGTCTTTTAACAGCTGCCGCACTAGAACCAATAGCGAGTAATGATCCGAGCGGTTATGTTGCATATGCAATAATGCTAGCATTTTTAGTTGGAATATTTCAGCTTTCCTTAGGTCTACTAAGGATGGGTGTGCTTGTAGATTTTTTATCACACCCTGTAGTTACTGGGTTTACAAATGCAGCTGCAATAATTATAGCTACGTCACAATTATCTAAATTATTTGGTGTAAATGTTGTTTCGGCAGATCATCATTATCAAACAGTATTAAATGTAATTTCTGAATCATTAGTCAATACTCATTCACCTACTTTAATGATGGGACTCTTAGCTATATTTATAATTTTGCTAGTTAGAAAGATTTCTAGTAGATATCCAGCAGTTTTAATTTCTGTTGTAATAACGACATTTATATCATGGTATGTAAAATTTGAATTAAATTATGGTGGTAAAGTTATTGGAGTTGTCCCAGATGG
The DNA here is from genome assembly GCA_913050095.1 of uncultured Gammaproteobacteria bacterium. Lineage (GTDB taxonomy): Bacteria > Pseudomonadota > Gammaproteobacteria > Poriferisulfidales. The sequence continues at coordinate 22,905 of CAJXAV010000016.1, read as the reverse complement.
CTTACCTTCTATACAAATGCCACAAATAGATTTAAGTCAACTTATTAATTTAGGAACCGTTGCAATAGCTATAAGTCTTATTGGTTTTATGGAAGCCATCTCAATTGCAAAAGCAATGGCTACTCAAACAAAACAGAGATTAGATGCTGATCAGGAATTAATAGGGCAGGGCCTTAGTAATATTGTTTCAAGTTTTTTCCAAGGATATCCAGTGTCAGGGTCATTCTCAAGATCTGCCGTGAATATATCTGCTGGAGCTGTAACAGGTTTTTCTTCTGTGGTTACAGGAATAGTTGTAGGTATAACGTTATTATTTTTAACTCCTTTATTATACCACTTACCACAAGCAACCTTAGCAGCAGTAATAATAACTGCTGTAATTAATTTGATTAAATTTAAGCCTATAAAATATGCATGGAGAGTGCAAAAACATGATGCAATAATATCAGTGGTTACCTTTTTTGTTACTTTATTACTGGCCCCAGAATTAGAGTTAGGGATTATTGTCGGTATAGTATTATCTCTTGGAAGTTATTGTTATAGATCAATGAGACCAAGAGTAATTTGTTTATCAAAAAATAATCAAGGTGTTTTTAGAAATTCAGATACCAACAATATTCCAAAGTGTTGCTCTATATCGGTAATGAGATTTGATGGTCCTTTGATATTTACCAATGCAGGCCATTTTGAAAACGAAGTTATCGAAAGGGTAGCAACAAAGCCTGAGTTAAGATATTTTATAATAGATGCAATAGCAATTAATGAAATAGATGCTACAGGCCAGGATATGCTTCATAGTTTGTCTTCAAGACTATATGAGCAAAAAATAAATTTATATTTTGCTAGAGTGCACAAACCAATACAAAAAATCTTTAAAGAAACAGGGTTCTCAACTGGTGAATGGAGTAATCATTTTCATAGAACTATCGATGATGCTATAGAGTTTGCATGGGCAGACTTAGGCTGTACAAATGTTTCTCCACCGTTTTGCAAAAGTGAAATATGTCCAATGAATAGAGATACAGCAGGCCTATCATCGATTTACGAGGCGAGTATTAAAAAATTAAAAAAAGAGTAATTATTTTAATTTATAAGAAAGCTCGAAAATTTTATGTCCTAAAGTTATTCCTCTTTTTTCGAATTTGGTGATTGGTCTAAATTTGAATAAATCAATATCATTAGTTTTTTCAAATTTACTATTTTTTTCAAATGTTTCAATAATATCATTTCCGTAATTTTCCCAATCTGTTGCAATTTTAACAAAACCTCCTGACTTGATTTTTTTACTTAATAAATCTAAAAATTTTGCATTAAGAATTCTTCTTTTATGATGTTTTTTCTTTGGCCAAGGATCTGGAAAAAATAAAGAAATACCATCTAAGCTGATATCGTTAACATTATTTTCTAAAAATTCTACCGCATCAAAGTTTGTAATTTTTAGATTATATAGATTTTCTTTAGATATTTGTTTTAGTATATTACCTATACCAGAATCATAAACCTCAATACCAATAAAATTTATTTCTTGATACTTTTTTGCAATATTTACTAATAGTTTTCCATCACCAAATCCTATATCTAATATGCACGGGTTAGTATTTTTGAATAATTCAAAATAATCTATTATTTTATTTGGAGTAAAATAATTTATATTTTTATTTTTATTACAAAGATATAACTTTTGTGCCGAAGTAAGTCTTTTGCTCCTTTTTACAAAACTTTTTATGCCTTGTTGGTTTTTCATGATAGTACGTCTTTTTTATTACTTGATGGTATAGCAATTTCACTGATTCTCATTCTTTTTGCTTCATATGCCTTTCTTCCGGAGATTACTGCATGTTTCATTGCTTCGGCCATTAAAATAGGTTTTTTAGACATCGCTATTGCTGAATTTAGTAAAACTGCATCACATCCGAGTTCCATTGCAATTGTTGCGTCACTCGCAGTACCAATACCTGCATCAACAATTATTGGAACATTTGCATTATGTATAATTTTTTTTATATTTGATGAATCTATAATACCTTTTCCTGAACCAATTGGTGATGCCAAGGGCATTACTGATACGCAACCAATTGTTTCTAACTCTTTTGCGAGTGAAACATTATCAGTTGTGTATACCATTATTGAAAAACCAAGATTAACCAGTTCTTTTGCCGCTATTAATGTTTCGCTTTCATTGGGAAGAAGTGTTTCTTGATCCTGAAGAACTTCGAGTTTTATTAGATTATCACCTAGTAATTCTCTTGCTATTAGAGAAATTCGAATTGCATCTTCTGAGGAAAAACAACCAGCAGTATTAGGCAGTATCTTGTATTCATTTGGATCAATAAAATCTAATAAATTTTTTTGATTAAAATCTTGCCCTATATTAGTTCTTTTTATTGCAACAGTAATTATTTCTGCCCCGCTTGCGACTAATACATCTTTGGTTTCTTGGAAATTTTTATACTTCCCACTACCAATTATTAATCTTGACTCATAAGTATTATTATTAAGAAAAAAACCCATTTTTCATCCACCACCAACAGCTGTAATTATTTCTATACTATCATTTTCGTTGATTTTCATATTTTCCCAGTGGTCTCTAGTTATAATTACTTTATTTATTTCAATGACAATGTTTTTTGTATTTAAATTATTATCTTTTAAAATATTAATCAAATTAATATTTTCATGAACACGAAATTTTTCCCCATTGATAAAAATATTCATTTTATTTTAAATGCTCTTTCATCGTTTTTACATAATGCTTTGCCGAAAAACTTATATATTCAATTTCCTTGTCTGTAAGTTTTCTAGAGGGCTTGGCAGGCGACCCTTTGTAAAGCATTCCTGACTCAACAGTTTTATTTGGGCTTATGAGGCTTCCAGCAGCAATCATAGAGTTACTCTCAATAATTGCACCGTCTAAAACTATACTACCTATACCTATTAAAGATTTACTATTTATAGTGCAGGCATGGAGTATTACTCCATGACCAATAGTAACATCATCTCCAATATTTAAAGGAAAACCTTTCGGGGTATAAATGTTATCGCTTGTAACATGAAGTATTGACCCATCCTGTATATTTGTTCTTTCACCAATTGTAACTTTTTGTACATCGCCTCTAATAACAACATTTGGCCATACTGAAGATTCTTTGCCGATACTAACATCTCCAATTATTGTGCAACTTTCATCGATATACGCACTATTATGTATAATAGGCTTAAACTCCTTAAATTTTCTTATTGTCATTTTTTTGTTGTATTATAGTTTCTATATTAATCATAATAAATTATTTTTCGAATGTTTAAAAATAAACTTTATCTATATATAAAATTAATGAGATTAGATAGGCCGGTGGGCATATTCTTATTACTTTGCCCACCATTTTGGGTTATTACATATTTATGTGAGGGAGGGATAAATAATATAATAAGTTTAATATTTCTTATTGGCGTCATAACAACTAGAACTATTGGGTGTGTTGTAAATGATTTTTTTGACAAGAAATATGATATAAGAGTAGCAAGAACAAAAGAAAGGCCATATGCTTCAGACTTAGTTAGCAAGAAAGAAGTATTACTTATATTTTTTTTATTAGCTATCTTAAATATTTCTTTATTATATTTCCTAAATTTAAAAACTATAATCTTGGCTTTAGTAGCTATATTTTTAATTATAACCTACCCATTAACAAAAAGATTTTTTATTGCGCCACAGTTTTTCCTTGGTATTACATTTGCTATTTCCACTTTAATGGCATATACAGCTATAACAAATATGTATCCCGACTTTCTAGTATGGGTATACTTTTTTGCAACTGTAATCTGGGTTACTATGTTTGATACAATTTATGCAATTTCAGATAAAGTTGATGATTTAAAGATTGGAATTAATTCTACTGCCATTTTATTTGGAGAAATGGATAAGTTTATGATTGCAGTATTACAGATCATTTTTTATACGATATTTGTTTATATTGGGTATATTCAAGAGTATGGATACAGTTTTTTTTCTTTTCTTGTTCTCGCTATTGTAGTTGGCGTGTATAATCAGATTTTGATTAAGCATAAAAAGTCTGAATCATACATGAATGCTTTTAAAAATAACCAGTATGTAGGCTTTTTAATTTTTATGGGAATCTATGGAGAATATATTATATGAGTAACTTTCGAAATAATTGGGAAATAGAAGAAGTTCTTGATCTTTTTGATAAGCCTTTTAATGAGTTATTATATGATGCGCATGAAGTTCATATTGAGAATCATAAAAAAGATATGGTTCAAGTGTGTACTTTATTATCAATTAAAACAGGCGGTTGCCCTGAAGATTGCGGATATTGTTCCCAAAGCATACATAGTGAAGATCCAATTGAGGCAACACCTTTAATGTCTTTAGATGAGGTTAGAAAGCAGGCAAAATTAGCTAAAGAGCAAGGATCAACAAGGTTTTGCATGGGAGCAGCATGGAGAAGACCAAGTAATAAAAATATAGACCGCGTTATTAAAATGATAGATATTGTTCATGATTTAGGAATGGAGAGCTGTGTAACTTTGGGAATGCTATCGGAAGATCAAGCGCTAAGGTTATCTAAATCAGGATTAAATTATTATAATCATAACCTGGACACATCTAGAGAACATTATACCAAAGTTATAAGCACAAGAAATTATCAAGATAGGTTAAATACTTTAAAGTATGTAAGAAAGTCCGGCATAAAAGTCTGCTCAGGTGGAATATTGGGTCTTGGCGAATCAAGAGATGATAGAGCCAAGCTTTTAATAGAGCTAGCAAATTTAGAGCAGCATCCAGAATCTGTCCCTATAAATATGCTAGTTCCAATGGAAGGAACAAGACATTATAGTAATGAAAAAATAGAGGAGTTAGAATTTATTAGAACTATAGCAATCTCTAGAATCATGATGCCTAAAACTTATGTAAGACTCTCTGCAGGAAGAGAATCTATGACCGAATCAACTCAAGCATTATGTTTTTACGCTGGGGCAAATTCAGTATTTTATGGTGAGGAACTTTTAACTGCGCCAAATGTCTCAGTTGAAAAAGACCGAGAACTTTTTTCAAAACTAGGTATGAAAATCGAAGGAGATAATAATCCTGAAAAAAAACCAAGTCTCACAAAAAAAGTACAAAAAAAAATTCATAATCTAAAATTAATTAGTTAAGTATAAATTTGAAAAAAACTATAAAAAAAAATCTTAAGAATCTCAAGATAGCTGGAAATTATAGAATAAGAAGGAAAAGAGATTCTGGCAACTCTCATATATTTGTATATAAAAATAAAAACTACCTTTCGTTTGCAAGTAATGACTATCTTTCATTGTCAGATGATAAAAGAATTATAAATAGTGCAAAAAAATCGCTAGATAAATATGGTTTTGGAACAAGTTCTTCACCATTAATATCCGGATACACTAAGTCGCATTTTAAGCTTGAAGAAGAAATATCAAAATTTTTAGGGCAAGAAAAAACACTGTTATTTTCAACAGGGTATCAAGCAAATATGGGTGTAATTAAATCTCTTGTAAATAGAAAAGATAATATATTCGCCGATCAACTTAATCATGCCTCCCTTATTGATGGTTCTATTTTGTCCAGAGCTAATTTTAAAAGATATAAACATAGTGATATCAAAAATTTAGAAAATTTAATTTCGAATTCTAAATCATTGGCTAATAATTTAATAATTAGTGATTCTTTATTTAGCATGGATGGAGACCTAGCAAATTTAAAAAAACTAAAAACATTGTCAAAAAAAAGTAATTCACTTTTGTTAATTGACGAGGCCCATGCTCTTGGTGTCTTTGGAAAAAGTGGAGAAGGTTTAATAAGTGAGCACGGGTTAAATAATGAAGATAATATATTTTTAACAGGAACATTTGGAAAATCTGTAGGAACATATGGAGCTTTTTTCTCAGGAAATTCAGATTATGTCGAATATGTTATGCAAAAAGCAAGAAGTTATATTTACTCTACATCAATACCTGTCAACGCAGTTGAAGCTACAAGAAAATCATTAAAGATAATTGCAAAAGAAAGCTGGAGAAGAGAAAAATTATTTAGCTTAATTCAATACTTTAAAAAAAATATTAAGAAAATTAACTATGAATGTTTAGATAGTGATTCTCAAATTCAAGTCATTATAATTGGTAAAAGTATTGATGCAATTAACGTAAGTGAAGAGCTATTTAAAAAAGGAATTTATTTGCCTGCAATTAGACCCCCAACAGTAGAAGAAGGAAAATCAAGATTAAGGGTGTCGCTAACTGTAAATCATGAAGAATCAGATATAGACTACTTAATAAATATTCTGGATACGATATCAAGAAATCTTGTACAATCTAAAAATGACTAATAATTATAAAATAATACTTGGAGTAACAGGAGGTATCGCTGCATATAAATCTGCAGAGATAGTAAGGTTATTATTAAAAAAAAATTTCCAAGTAAAAGTTATAATGACAAGAACTGCGGAAGATTTTATAACGCCTCTAACTTTTGAAACATTAACGAATCAAAAGGTATATCTATACAATACGACTGAAAAAGATAAACCAATGTTGCATATCGATCTTGCAAAGTGGGCAGATGCCATTTTAATAGCACCTACTACCGCCGAATTTCTTTCAAAAATATTACATGGCAGAGCTGATGACATGCTAAGTACAACTTGTTTAGCTCATAGTAAAAAAATTATATTAGCACCAAGTATGAATAAAAATATGTGGGAAAATAAAGCAACACAAGAAAATTATAATACCTTAAAAAAAAGAGGCGTATTTTTTTCAGGACCTGAGTTTGGAACCCAGGCATGCGGGGACGTAGGAGCTGGAAGAATGAAGGAGCCTAAAGATATCATAGAGGATGTTGAAATATTGCTAAAAAATAAATCTAATTTATTTAAAGATAAAAAAATTTTAGTGACAGCAGGCCCAACAATTGAGCATCTTGACCCAATAAGATATTTATCTAATAGAAGCTCAGGAATGATGGGCTGTGAGATTGCTAATGCTTTTCATAGGGAAGGAGCTAAAGTCTTATTAGTGAAAGGACCTTGTAACTATAAACATAATGATGAAATTAAGCATATAGATGTTAAAAGTGCAAAAGATATGCTGTCATCAATAGAAGACAACATTGACGGGTTTGATATATTTGTATCAGTAGCGGCAGTATCTGATTTTACAATTAAAGAATTATCAAAAAATAAAATTAAAAGTAATAAGTCCTTAGAAATTGAATTAGTAAAAAATATTGATATTTTAAAAACAATTTCTACGAAATATAAATTATTTACAATAGGTTTTGCTGCAGAAACTGAAAATCTTAAAAAAAATGCAACAAAAAAATTAAAAGAAAAAGAAATTTCCGTAATAGCAGCAAATAAAGTAAGTTTTTCGGAGGGAATTGAGAGTATTGAGAATTCAATAACTTTATATTGGGGCGAAGGAAAAGAAAAGTTACTTAAGCTAAAACACAAAAAAGACTTAGCGAGAGAATTTGTTGAAGAAATATCTTATATATATAATTAAGAGGTAAGCATGATTAAAAAAGTACAGGTAAAAATCTTAAATTCTAAAATCGGTTCAGATATCCCGCTACCGTCATATGCAACTGAGGGCTCTGCCGCTATGGACCTTAGAGCTTGTATAGATAAAAAGCTAGACCTTTTATCTAAAAATACTATTTTGATACCAACTGGCTTAGCTTTTTATATAGAAGATAGGGATTATGCGGGAATTATTTTGCCAAGGTCGGGATTGGGGCATAAGCATGGGATTATATTAGGAAATTCAGTTGGCTTAATAGATTCTGATTATCAAGGAGAATTAATGGTGTCCTTATTTAATAATAGCAATTCAGTCTTTACAATTAATCCGGGAGATAGAATTGCTCAGTTTATGTTAATACCTGTAATAAATATAAAATATAATTTTGTGAATGAGTTTGATTCTACTAAAAGGTCATCTGGTGGTTTTGGACACAGTGGAACAAGTTAATAATGGAAATCAAAAAAAGTATTTTCAAGGCTTATGATATAAGAGGTATATACGATAAAGAATTATCAGTTGAAATAGTGGAATTAATAATAAATGCACTATGTAGCATTTATAAAGAAGGAAACAACAAAGTTATAATCGGTAGAGACGGAAGATTATCAAGTTTTGCTTTATCTAAAGCGGTAGAAAATCAATTTTTAAAATGTAACAGAAATGTTATTAATATTGGCATGGTCCCAACACCTCTTACATATTTTGCTACCGAACATTTAAAATTAAACTCTTGTATTATGATTACAGGAAGTCATAATCCAAAAAATTATAATGGGTTAAAGATTATTATGAACGGTCATGCGCTGGCTGGAAAAGAAATTGAAGATATTTATGATGAAATTTTATGTAATAAATTTTCTAAAGTAGAATATATAAATTCTAATTCAAAAAAAATAAATATCGAAAATCAATATATTGAAAAAATTCAAGAAAATATAAAAATTAAAAAAAAGATAAGAGTAGCGGTGGATGGTGGAAACGGTGTAGCTGGACCATTAGCAATAAAAGTTTATAAAAAATTAGGCATTGATGTAGAAGATTTATATTGCGACGTAGATGGTAATTTTCCAAATCACAGTCCTAATCCGAGTGACCCAAATAATCTTAAGGATCTAATATTTCATGTAAAAAAAAATAAATGTGATTTAGGTTTAGCATTTGATGGAGATGGTGACAGATGTTTAATAATTGATAATAATGGAAATATACAATGGCCAGATAAACAAATGATGCTTTATTCAAAGAGTATCTTAAGGAATAGAAAGAACTCAAAGATAGTATACGATATTAAATCAACTAAAAATCTAGATAGTTTTATAAAAAAATACGGCGGACAACCAATCTTATCTAGAACAGGACATTCATTTATCAAAAAAAGAATGAAAGATGAGAATGCAGTATTAGGTGGAGAGATGTCAGGTCATATTTTTTTTAAAGACAAATGGTATGGTTTTGATGACGGCATCTATACTGGTGCTAGAATGATTGAATTATTATCTAATGAAGCTATTTCAAGTAGCGAATTATTTAATAAATTACCACAATCTTTTTTTACACCTGAAATAAACATTAATGTTTATAAAGATGGCATTCAGCATGATTTTATGAAAAAATTCAGCAAGAAAGCTAATTTTCCAGGAGCAAAAATAGTAAAGATAGACGGATTAAGAGCAGACTATGAAAACGGGTGGGGTTTGATAAGAGCTTCAAATACCACGTCATGTTTGGTAATGAGATTTGAGGCGGAAACAGAAGAACAATTAATTGTAATAAAAAAGAATTTTATAAAAGAAATTCTCAAAATAGATTCTACACTAGAGATTCCTGATGGATAAAAATAAAGCAGAACAAGTAATAAAAATTTTAACAGAAGCATTACCTTTTATACAAAGATTTTCAAAAAAAATATGTATAGTTAAGTATGGTGGTGCTGCAATGGCAAAAGATAATTTAAAATATAGCTTTGCAACTGATATCGCTTTAATGAAGCAAGTTGGAATAAATGTAATTGTCGTTCATGGTGGCGGCCCGCAAATTGATAAAGAGTTATCAAAAGTTAATATAAAAAGAAACTTTGTAGACGGTATAAGAGTTACAAATGAAGAAACAATAGAAGTGGTCTCAGAAACTTTAAATAATATTGTAAATAAAGAAATAGTCGATTTAATAAATAGTAACGGAGCAAATGCAATTGGAATTGCTAAGAATGATAAAAGTTATATTGAAGTAAAAAAATATTCATCAAGCAAAACTGATTATGGATACGTTGGTGAAATAATCAATATTGATACAAATTATTTATATGAATTAATGAACTCTAATTATATACCTGTTATAGCGCCCTTGGGTTATGATCAAAATAATAACGTATATAATATAAATGCTGATTCAGCTGCAAGCTCAATTGCGTCACATTTGTCAGCAGAAAAATTAATTTTTCTTACAGACCAGCAAGGAGTACTGAATGAAAAAGAAGAATTAATTTCATCTCTTGACTTTAATGAAATAAATAAGCTAATAGATAAAGGAACTATAACAGGCGGTATGCTACCAAAAATTAAAGCATGTTTAGATGCAATAGAAAAAAATGTAAAAACAGCACACATAGTAGACGGAAGAATACAGCATTCTGTATTACTTGAAATTTTTACAAATGAAGGTATCGGAACATTAGTTAAAAAATGACTAATTGCTTAATAATTGGCTCAGGATTAGTAGGTCTATCAACCGCTTACGAATTGCAGAATTCAGGTTTTAATATAACAGTTGTAGATAATGAAAACGATGGCCAAGCTTCAAAAGCTGCAGCTGGCTTATTATTCCCTCTGAGCCCATGGAAAAATTCAAAATACATGCAAGATTTATGTATATCTGGGCATCAAGAATATAGTATTTTATATAAGAATCTAAATAACAAAGATCGAAAAAAAATAAATCTTCAAAAAAAAGATTTATTAATTTTTGGGGAAGATGTTAAATCTGCAGTTAGTTGGTATAGAAATAAAGATTTTATACAGTCAGAATTTTATGAAGAAAATTTAAATTCAGTAGAAAAAAATATAAAAAATAATTACAAAAACTTTTTAATTATAAAGAATATACATACTGTAGATCCTATAAATTTAATTAATTATTATAAAAAATATTTAGAAAAGTCTAACGTAAAATTTAAAAAAGAAAGCATACAAGATGTATATTCATACATCGAATTAAAAGAAAATTTGATATACGACTATATAATTATCGCTGCGGGATCATGGAGTAACCAAATTATAAAAGAACATAAAATTGCATTAAAACCAATAAAGGGTCAGCTTCTTCATTTAAAAACTGAAAAAAAATTATTAGATAAAGTTTTATTGCATGATAGTAATTATATTGTTCCAAAAGAAAATAATACAATAATTGTAGGTGCTACTATTGAAGATGTTGGTTTTAATAATAAACTTAGCACTGACGCAGAAAATTATTTAAGAGATATACTTGCTAACACTTTCTTAAATAATTTTAAAATTTTAGACGAAAAATTTTTTTATGGCTTTAGACCGCGCTTAGCAACAGATATACCTTATATAAAAACTGATCCTAATAATAGTAGAATAGTTTATAATTTTGGTCATTATCGTTATGGTATTTTAACTGCTATATCGTCAGCTAAAATTGTTAAAAATTTAATCACTTAGTTTTTTTTAGCCTATGTAGCTCAGTTGGTAGAGCATTTCACTCGTAATGAAAAGGTCGTCAGTTCAATTCTGACCATAGGCTCAAAATATATATTCAAATAAAATGTTTTTTATGTCAAAATACAGAAAAAATTAGGGAGACGTTATGGATATTTTCAGAGTAGTTGCTTTATCTTTAGGTATAATTATTTGTGTTTTAACTGTTTATTTTGCGCTTGCAGGCATTGGTTATTTTTAAGAATTTTAACTTTTAGCCATTAGTTCTTTGGGTATTTTAAAAGTTATATTTTCTTCAATTCCGGAAGAATTAATTACATTTATTGCTCCAAAACCCATAAGTTTATTAATTATAGATTGAACAAGAATTTCAGGTGCTGAGGCTCCAGCTGTAAGACCTATATTTTTTTTGTTATGCAACCATTTTACATCAAGGTCATCTGCACTATCTAATAAATAAGACGGAACGCCAGCTCTAGTAGCAATTTCTTTTAACCTATTTGAGTTTGAGCTATTTTCTGATCCTACAACAAATATAATATCGCATTTATCTGTAAGTTCTTTTACAGCATTCTGTCTGTTCGTTGTTGCATAACAAATATCTCCTTTTGCTGGTTCAATAACATTTTTATACTTAACTTTAATTGCATCAATTATATTTTTTGTATCATCTATTGATAAAGTAGTTTGTGTGACATATGCAACCTCAGCTTCATTATTAAAATCAAGCTTTTCTAAATCTTTTTCATTCTCAACTAAAACAATTTTTGAATCAGTCTCAGAAACATATCTTCCCATAGTACCTTCAACTTCAGGATGACCTCTATGCCCAATTAAAATTGTATTAACTCTTTTTTTAGATAGCCTTGCAACTTCCATGTGTACCTTAGTAACTAAAGGACAAGTTGCATTGAAAACTTGAAGTTTTCTATCTTGTGATTGTGAAATTATTTTTTCCGATACTCCATGTGCACTATAGATAAGAATGGAATGCTCAGGAACTGTTTCAATATCTTCAATAAAAATAACGCCTTTTTCTTTTAGCTCATCAACAACATAATTATTATGGACAATTTCGTGTTTAACATATATCGGAGCTCCAAAAATATCTAGAGCTTTATTAGTGATTTCAATTGCTCTGTCAACTCCAGCACAAAATCCTCGAGGGTTAGCTAATATAATATTCATACACGTTTTTCATTATTATAAAATACAGAGTATAGCAATAAAATTACACCTACAGAAATTGCAATGTCTGCAATATTGAATATTGGCCAATAAAAAGAGTTATAGTGAAACTCAATAAAATCAATAACATATCCATAGAAAATTCTATCGTAAAGATTCCCAGCCGCACCACCAATAATAAAACTATATGCAATATATTGTGAGTCCATCTCAATATACAAGATATATATAATTACTAATATAACAATAAAGCTAAATATTATAAAAAACCATCTTTGCCACCCTCCAGCTTCGCTCAAAAAACTAAAAGCTGCTCCATAGTTAAAAGCTAAAGTTAAATTTAGGAAACTATTAATAGTTACAGAATGATTTATTATTAAGCTATTAATAGCATAATTTTTTGATATTAAATCTAGGAGAAATGTAAATAGTATAATCGAAAAAATTATTATATTTCTTTTAAGCATTTATTCTTTTTTCACCTTTACCATAAACATTTTCAATACATCTGCTGCATATATTTGCATATTCTTTATTCTTACCAACAGTTATACATTTATGCCAACATCTTTCACATTTTTTATTATTTGAATTTTCAATATGAACAATAAGATTATGATCACCTATAGAAATAGGATTGGAATCATCTAATTCATTAATATTTTTTAGGATCGCATTTGATGTAATAAATATAAATTTTAATTCTTTATCAAGTGCACTCAATATATTAAACAGGTTTGTTGAGCAATAGATAGTGATATCAGCATCTAAAGATGAACCAATAATATTTTCTGTTCTTTTTTCTTCAAGAGATTTAGACACTGTTTTTTTAACTTCCAGTATATCATTCCAATCGCTATCACTTATATTACACTTGTTAAAATCGTTAATTTCTAGCTCAAGCCATTTATTAAAAAATATAGATTTATCTTTATTTCTAGGTATGTGTTGCCAAGCTTCTTCAGCTGTGTGTGGGCATATTGGCGCTATCCACATCAGTAACATTTTTGAAATAAAAAACATAGCATTTTGTGCCGATTCTCTTTCTTTAGAATTTTTCTTACATGTATATTGCCTATCCTTGATAACGTCTAAATAAAAGGATCCCAATTCATTTACACAAAAACTATGTATTGTTTGTGTTAACAAGTGAAAATTATAATTTTTATAGTAAATTTTAATTTCTTTTTGGGTTTCAATAGCTTTTTTAACAATCCACTTATCTAGTTCAATTGTGATAGAGCTTTCCGAAAATTCTTGGTGTTCATAATCAGATATATTTGATAGTAAAAATCTTATCGTATTTCTTATTTTTCGATATTTATCTGATGTTCTATTTAAAATTTCATCTGAAACATTCATCTCTGAAGAGGAATCAGTTGATGCAACCCACAGTCGAAGGATATCTGATCCTAATCTATCAATAATTTTTTGAGGGGCAATAACATTGCCTTTAGACTTAGACATTTTATTTCCCCTAGCATCGACTGTGAACCCATGCGTCATTGCAGTTTTATATGGGACTGATTTATTAATTGCAACAGAAGTTAATAAAGACGATTGAAACCAACCTCTATGTTGATCAGAGCCTTCTAAATAAAGGTCAGCCGGGAAACTAAGCTCGGTTGATTTTTCTAATACTGCTGCGTGTGAAGAGCCAGAATCAAACCAAACATCTAGCGTATCTGTGACTTTTTCATAATCTTCCGGGTTGTCAATTAAATCGTCGATTTTAATATCAAACCATTTTTCAATACCATGTTCCTCTACAAGTTTTGAAATACGTGAAAATATGATTGATGAATTAGAATGAGGTTCTCCCGTTTTTTTATTGATAAGCATTGTAATGGGAACACCCCATTTTCTTTGTCTCGATATGCACCAATCTGGTCTATCAGATAGCATCCCTTGTATTCTTGCTTTTCCCCATGCAGGCAACCAATTTACATCAGGTAGTTTATTAAGTGTTTCTTCTAATAATTTATTTTTATTCATTGAAATAAACCATTGAGGTGTTGCTCTATAAATTAGAGGTGTTTTTGTTCTCCAACAATGAGGATAGGAGTGTTTAAATCTATTTTTACTTAGTAACCTATCTTTCTTTTCTAGTAAATTTATAACATGTTCATCAAGTTTATATATATGTATTCCATTAAATTCTTCAGGCAATCCTGAAAAAATACCATTACTTTGGATTGGGTTTACCACCTCTAAATTATATTTAATTCCCAATTCAAAATCTTCAATGCCATGAGCAGGTGCTATATGAACACATCCAGTTCCTGAATCGTCAGTCACATGATCACTATCAATTATATTTATTTTATTTTTTAAGAAAGGGTGTTGAGCCTCTAAACCTATAAGTTTATCGCCACTACAATTTGCTATAATTTTTAAATTCAATTTTACGCGTTCTTCAAACTTCTCAAACAATTTCTCAGCAATTATATAATTTTCTTTATCATTTGAAATTAAAATATAATTAAGATCTTTTTTAATAGCTACAGATTTGTTAGATGGAAGCGTCCATGGAGTTGTAGTCCAAATAACGACAAAAGTATCTTCCTTGATGTCATTTTGATTAAATATTTCATTTATATTTTTTAAAGATGTAAGTTTAAATTTTACATCTATGGATGTAGATTCTTTTTCTTTGTATTCAACTTCTGCCTCTGCTAAAGCTGATTGAATTTTTACACACCAGTTAACCGGTTTAAAGCCTTTTTTTAAATGCCCGTTATTATATATTTTTTCTAAAGCTTTGACTGTTGATGCTTCAAAATCCTTATTAAGAGTTAAGTAGGGATTCTCCCAATCACCAAGAACACCAAGTCTTTTAAAATCTCTCTTTTGTCTTTCAACTTGCTTAAGGGCATAATCTCTACATAATTTTCTAAAATCTTTATCCGAAATATCTTCTTTGTTTTTTAATTTCTTTTCAACTTCAAGTTCGATCGGCAAACCATGGCAATCCCACCCTGGAACAAATGGAGTATGATATCCAGATAATATTTTTGATCGCAATATAATATCTTTTAATATTTTATTAACAGCATGTCCAATATGTATATCTCCATTGGCATATGGGGGGCCGTCATGTAGAATGAATTTTTTTGAATTCTTATTTTTTTCCAAAATATTTTTATACAAATTTTCATTTTCCCATTTTTCTTGAATTAATGGTTCTTTTGATGGCAAATTTCCTTTCATTGGAAATTCAGTTTTTGGAAGATTTAATGTATTTTTATAATCACTCATTACTTTTAAAAATTTTTTTTGCTGTATTTATATCTTTGTTAATGTATTTTTTTAATTCTTCAATCCCACTAAATTTTTTTGTCTCTCTAATTTTTGAAATAATTTCAAAATTTAATCTTTTGCCATATAAATCATCAGAAAAATTAAAAATATTAGCCTCAAATAGATAATTTTCACCATTAAAAGTTGGCTTATATCCTATATTCGCGACTCCATCATATTTTTTACCATTAATTTTAGTGGACACTGCATATACTCCACTTAGAAGTACATTTGGTTCTATTTTTATATTAGCAGTTGGAAAACCAATCTTAGAACCTCTTTTGTCACCATGCGTTATCTTACCAGATACTGAGTATGGTCTACCAAGCATTTTTGATGCTAGAGCAAAATTATTTTCTAATACAGCCTCCCTAATTAGTGAGCTAGATATTCTTTTATTATCAGAAATATGCTTATCTTCAATATGAATCGAAAAATATCCTTTTTTTGAATAAGTTACTAAGTCACTAACTGAACCTTTTTGATCCTTTCCAAATTTAAAATCATCTCCAACGGTAAGTGACTTAACATTAAGTTTTTGTATTAACAAATCTTCAATAAAATCAATATGATTCATTGAAATTAATTCGGCATTAAATCTTAAAATTATCAAATAGTCTAAGTTAAATTTCCTAAGAATATCAATTTTTTGATAAATAGAAATTAATTCAAAATTTTTTTTTGAAAAAAAAACTTTAGGTAAAGGCTTAAATGTAATTAAAGCACTTTTTGTATTATTTTTAATTGAATTTCTAACAACATTTTCAATAATTTTTTGATGACCAATATGAATTCCATCGAATCCTCCAATACTCGCGGTAAGGGGCTCATTTAAAGTAATTTCTTGTAGGTCTCTAATAATTTTCATTTTTAATTATTAATGTTTTTCGGTGATATTTTGAACGTAATTAAAAGAATAAAGTATATTATTATTGAAAAAATAATTATTAAAAATAATTTTGTTAATCTTTCAAATAATTCTAAGTTTACCCATGACTCTACATCTAAGTTAAAATATAAAATAAATAAAGACATAATAAAAGTTGCGACTAGTGATTTTACAAAAATATTTCCAATAGTTCTATCCATTACTAATATTTTAGTTTTTCTTGCGTTTGTAAACAAAAAATAAAAATTTATATATGCTGATATTGAAGTTGCTAATGCTAAACCAACATGCGCACCATTAAAGTTTGTTTTAATTAAATATGTGACAAAGGATATATTTAAAATGAAATTACAAGCAACTGCTATCAAGGCTGCTTTTACTGGGTAACGCGTATCTTTTCTTGAATAATAGTTTGTGATTAAAATTTTTGCTCCAATCATTCCAGGCAGTCCAAAGGCAAATGCAATTAGACTGATAGACGTCATATGCATGTCATTTAAAGTGAATTCTTTGTATTGTAAAAGAGTAATTAATATTGGTTTTGAAAGAAGTATTAGCCCAATAGTTGTTGGTAAAGATATTAATATACCTAACTTTAATCCCCAGTTTATTGTTGAGTTGTAAGATTCGCTATTTGAATTACTATAAAACTCAGATAGTTTAGGTAGCAAAACTGTTGCAATAGATATTCCAAATAAAGCAAGTGGAAGTTCAACAAACCTATCTGACATATAAAGCCACCCGATACTCCCAGTTATTAAAAAAGAAGCAATTACTGTATCAATAATCATATTAATTTGTGTCACAGATGATCCAAATATCATTGGTATCATAATTTTTTTTATTTTTATTAGACCTGGATGCTTTGTATTAATTTTAAACTTTGGCAATAACCCTAGTTTTAAAATAGGATAAATTTGAAATGCTAATTGAATTATGCCGCCTAGTAAAAGACCCCATGCAAGTGCAAAAACAGGCTCGTCGAAATATGGTGCGCCGAATAAAACACTTAATATTAATGCCAAATTTAAAATTACTGGAGTTATTGCGGGATATGAAAAGTTTTCATAGGTATTTAGTATGCTCCCAGCTACTGCAGTTAAGCAAATAAACAACATATATGGAAAAGTTATTTTTAATAAAGCGACTGATAAATCATATTGTCCGTGCTCCGAACCCACAAAACCAGGTGCAATAATATAAATTAGTATTGGAGCAACCAAAACTCCAATAATAGAAATTATTATAAGTATTATTGTTATAGTTGTTATAGATGAATTTATAAACTCTCTAACTTCCTCTTTATCATTTTTGTTTTTGTAGTCGCTTAAAACAGGTATATAAGCTGTAGAAAGCGCGCCTTCTCCAAAAATTCTTCGAAAAAAATTTGGTATTCTGAAAGCCACAAAAAATGAATCTAATGCTCCCGAAGAATTACTAATAAAAATAAACATGACTGAATCTCGAATATATCCAAATATTCTTGAGAGCATAGTAAAAATTGATACTATAGCTGTATTTTTGAAGAATTTTCTTTTTGCAGTTAAAGACATACTTGTAATTATATATAAATTTTCAATATTTATTACTTTCTTATTGACAAATTACTAATAAAACCGCATATTGTCGTCTTTTAATGATAAAGGTATGAAACTTATGGCTAATACAGCCCAAGCTAGAAAAAGAGCAAGACAAGCAATTACAAGAAGAGAGAGAAATGTAGCTTTGAAATCAAAACTAAGAACATTTGTCAAAAATGTTGTAAAAGCTATAGATGCTGGCGACAAGAACTTAGCTGGAGAGAATTATAAAAAAGCTGTGCCAGTAATAGACTCTAGTGTTTCAAAGGGCGTTATTCATAAAAATAAAGCAGCTAGATACAAAAGCAGGCTTAATAAGCAAATCGTCGAATTATCATAAATTAAATCTTAATAAATTTAAGACAAAATCATATTGTCTGTATGAATAACAACCTCATTCTCAAATAAATCAATTTCTTTTTTTATAATCTTTGTTGATTTACCAATAATTTTACTAAGTTTAACTGCATCATAATTTGAAAGACCTCTTGCAATCTCTATATTTTTTGAATTGCATATTGTTACTAAATCACCTTTTTTAAAATTCCCAGTTATAGATTTGATGCCAACTGGTAATAAACTTTTTCCAGATTTCTTTACTGCGTTTGCAGCACCAGAATCAATTATAACTTCACCTTTTGATTTCAGTGAGTTTGCTATCCATTGTTTTTTTGAATTAATTGATGAGTTTTTATTTGATATTATAGTTCCAATATCGTCATCTTCTTTCAAAATCTTTAGTAATATATTTTTTTTGGTTCCATTGGCGATTATAGTTTGAGTATTAGATTTTGATGCTTTTTTTGCAGCAATTACTTTTGTAATCATTCCTCCTCTACCTAAACTATTTATACTTGGTCCAGCATATTTATTTAAATTTTTGTTCGTAACACATATTTTTTTTATAATTTTAGCATCTTTACTTTTTCTTGGGTCAGATGAATACAGGCCATTTTGATCTGTCAAAATAACCAATGATTTTGCGTCACTAAGATTTGCTACTAAAGAAGCTAAAGTATCATTATCACCAAATTTTATTTCATCTGTAGAAACAGTATCATTTTCATTTATTATAGGAATAACATTATATTTTAGTAAATTATTTAAAGTATTCTTTGCATTCAAATATCTCTCTCTATTACTCAAATCTTCATGGGTAAGAAGCATTTGTGCTGTAGTTATATTAAATTTTTTAAAAGCAATCTCGTATGCTTTTACAAGACCCATTTGTCCAATCGCTGCTAATGCTTGAAGTTGACTTGAGGAAGTTGGCCTCTTTTTTAAGTTTAAACGATTCATGCCTTCAGCTATTGCTCCTGAAGACACTATTATAATATTGATATTTTTTTTAATTAATTCATCAATTTGGGAAACCCAAGATTTTATATTTTTAGTATCAAGCCCAGTTGAGCTTTTTGTTACTAAAGAGCTTCCAATTTTAACCACCCATGTTTCTTTCATAATTTTTTATCAAGTATCAAATTAGTTTTAGTTCTATTACAATTATTAAAGAGGACAACAAAAATAGCAAAATTATATAGAGCATAATAACTAGTATCTTCTGTTTCCTCTTAAGTTCATTTATTTCTTTCTCAAGGGTTTCGGTATTTAAATTATTTTGAAAAACGTCATTATTTTTTTTATTCTCTTTGTTACGTATATTTTTTGTATTATTTTTTTCTGCAGCTGAGTTATTAAATTTTTTTATTTTATCATTTATATTCTTCGCTTTATCTTGTAATGCGTATATAGATTTTTCTAAACTTTCTAAATTTTTTTTATTTTCAATCATGTTTTAAAATATGAATTTACTAAATTTTATAAATCCTTCAACTTTCTTGAAATATAGTTCTTTAATTCATTAATTCCTATATTGTTGACTGTTGACGTAAAAAAAACATCTTCTTTCTCATAAATTTTATATACCTTTTCTTTTATACAATCTAAATCATTTTTAGACAACAAATCAATTTTATTAAATATTATATATTGTTTTTTATTAATTAAATTTTTATCAAATTTTTCTAGTTCATGATTTATTTCAATTAGATCAATATTTATTTGATTTTCTTGAATATGCTGAATATCTACAACATGTAAAAGTATATTTGTTCTTGATAAGTGCTTTAGGAACTGTGTTCCAAGCCCTATTCCATCTGCCGCACCTTCAATTAAACCTGGTATGTCTGCAACAACATAACTTTCTCCAAAACCAATTTCTACAACCCCTAGTGAGGGATTTATGGTTGTGAAGGGGTAATCCGCAACTTTTGGCTTAGCTTTGGTCATAGCTCTTAAAAGTGATGATTTTCCAGCATTTGGCTTACCTAAAAAACCTGCATCAGCAAGTAATCTCAACTCAAGTTTTAAGATTAGTTCTTCTCCTTCTGACCCCTTTGTAAATTTTCTTGGTGCTCTATTTGTTGAAGATTTAAATCTGAGATTACCAAAACCATGCTTACCACCTTTTGCAACTAATAGTTTTTGACCATCTTCTACCAATTCACTTATCAGAACACCATTATCAGAGTTACACACTATTGTTCCAAGAGGCACAAGAATATCTAAATCATCTCCTTTTCTGCCCGTCTTATTTTTACTCATACCATTTTCGCCGTTTTGGGCATCGAATTTTTTTTTTGTTCTAAAATCTGCCAAAGTATTTAACCCTTTAGTACCTTTTAAATATATATTTCCACCATCACCACCATCACCACCATCTGGGCCGCCAAACTCGATATATTTTTCTCTTCTAAAACTGGCTATACCATTGCCGCCCTTGCCAGCTTTAACTTCAATTTCAACTTCATCAACGAATTTCATAATATTTATCTCATTTAAATATAAAGAGCATTATACGTTAAACGTATAAGATACGATTTTTTTATTAAGGAAAGATTTGAATAAATAGAATTATACGGAAACTATACTTACAAATTTCTTATTTTTTGGACCTTTGATTGCAAATTTGACATGACCAGGTGTTTTAGCAAATAGCGTATGATCTTTTCCACAGCCAACATTTTCTCCAGGATGGATCTTAGTACCGCGCTGTCTAACTATAATATTTCCAGCTTTGACAAGTTCTCCGCCATATTTTTTAACACCGAGTCTTTTTGATTCAGAATCTCTACCGTTTCTAGTGCTTCCGCCTGCTTTTTTGTGAGCCATATTTTAACCCTCAGCTATATTTGTTATTTCAACTTGCGTAAAACTTTGCCTGTGACCAGCTTGTTTTTTATAATGTTTTCTTCTATGAAACTTTATTATGTTTACTTTTTTGTCTCTACCTTGAGACTTTACTACACCTTCAATTGTACTTTTTGCCAAAAAAGGCTTTCCAATACTTACTTTCCCATTATTTGAGATCAGAAGAATCTTATCAAAAAGGACGGTATCACCTTCATTTTTGTCTAATTTTTCAATCTGAATTGTGTCGCCCTTGGAAACTCTATATTGTTTTCCTCCGGTACTAATTACAGCGTACATACTTTTCTCTTTTAAATTTCATATTAGGCTGAGTATTCTACATTTAAGAAAAATATAGGTCAATGTATTGTTAAGAATATAATGATATTTTGTTACAATTTACTAAATTAAACTCGAAAATAACATAATAGGGGTATTTTCATGGATTACAGTACTATAAACAATAGTATGCAAAAAGAGATTGAAGATATTAAATCCTATATAGAAAGCTATTTAGAGTCAGATATAGAGCTTATAGAGAAAGTATCAAAGTATATTATAGATGCCCCTTCAAAAAAAATCAGACCGATACTTGTAGCAATTCTTGGCAGAGCATTAAACATAGATAAAGATAAATCATATAAGTTGGCTGTCATAATAGAATTTATTCATACGGCAACACTTCTTCATGATGATGTTGTAGATTTATCTGGCAAAAGAAGAGGAAAAGATACTGTTAATAAAGTTTGGGGTAATGAAGCAAGCGTTCTTGTAGGGGACTTTCTTTACTCTAGGTCTTTCGAAATAATGGTAGAACTTGATGATATGGAAATTATGAAGATTTTATCACACGCCACAAATACTATTGCAAAAGGTGAAGTTCTCCAATTGATGTGTGTTGATCAGGTTGAGACAAATATAGAAGATTATTTAAGAGTTATACAATATAAAACAGCAACTTTATTTGAAGCATTATGTGAATGCACAGCAGTGTTAGCAGGGTGTGATGCCAGTATAAGAAAAAATTTAGCTATGTATGGAAGAAATATTGGTTTGGCTTTTCAAATTTCCGATGATGTTTTGGATTATACTGCAGAATCTTTTGAGCAAATTGGAAAAAATATTGGTGACGATTTAAGTGGCGGGAAAATAACACTGCCATTTATTTATGCTTTCAATAATTCTCCAGAAAATAAAAAAGAAATTTTAAGAAACATAATACAGAATAGAAAAATAGAAGATTTCATGATCTTAAGAGATATAATTATAGAAACAGACTCGATAAAATATACTCAAGACAAAGCTAAAGAATATGTTGCTCTTGCAAAAAATAATTTAAAAGTATTAGAAAATACTGAGGCAGGAAACTTACTCAATTTTCTAGCAGAATTTGCTTTGAAAAGAAAAAAATAAATTTTTTATTATTTATCTTTTTCAACAGTAGCAGCTTCTTCAGCAGGCGCAGCTTCTTCAGCAGGCGCAGCTTCTTCAGCAGGCGCAGCTTCTTCAGCAGGCG
>CAJXAV010000015.1 GCA_913050095.1 uncultured Gammaproteobacteria bacterium | reverse complement strand
TTGCTATTATTATTGCAGCGGCATTTGTAAACCCTGTTACAACTGGATGAGATAAAAAATCAACTAGAACACCCATTCTTAGAAGCCCTAAGGATAATTGAAAAATTCCTACTAAAAAAGCCAGCATAATTGCATAAGCAACATATCCTGTAGGATCATTACTTGCTATAGGCTCCAATGCTGCCGCTGTCAACAAACTTACAACTGCAACTGGCCCTGTCGCTAATTGCCTTGAAGAACCAAAAATAGAAGCTATTGCTACCGGTAAAAATGAAGCATACAAACCATAATATGGTGGTAATCCAGCTAATTGCGCATAAGCCATAGATTGCGGAACTAAGACTAAAGCAACAGTAAGTCCTGCCACTATATCTGCTCTTAAAATTTTAGGATTGCGTAAATCTGAAATCCAATCCTTAAAGGGAAACAGCCTTTTTAAAACAAATTTTTGTAATTGGCTAACTATTGTCATAATGTTTTTCTTAATAACTTAAAATTGAAATATTTGCTATATTAGTATAAAAACTATTAACTGAAGCTAACAAAGATAATCTATTTAATTTAATATCTTCTTCACTAGTATTTATCATAACTTCATCAAAAAAATTCTTTATATAGGGATTAAGATTATTTAATTTTTTTAGATATTCTGCATAATTATTCTCTTCTAGAGACGAATTAAGTTCATCTTTAATATCATTAATAACATTATATAATATCTTTTCACTAGATTCTCTTAGTAAATTTTCTTTAAAATTTAAAGGTAAACTTGAATTAGATTTCTTTAATATATTAGAAACTCTCTTAGCATTTGCAAATAGCTCATTAAAATTAGAATTTACTAATATACTTTCTAAGGCTTGAATTTTTTTTAACGCCACATAAGGTTTTAAAGTATCATTACTATTAACAACAGATAGAATTAAGTCTTCTTTAAAACAATACTCTTCTTTAAAGATAGATATTAATTTTTCTTTAAAAAAATCATGGCAAGCTAATAATCCCTCCTTATTATCTTTTAATTCATTAAATTCGCAGGAAATTATCTTATAAGATTTATTGATTAACTGCGTTAAGTTTATACTGAAGTTTGTTTTAATTAGTATTCTTAAAAATCCATTAGTTGACCTTCTAATTCCCAAGGGATCTCTCGTGCCAGTTGGCTTTTCATTAACTAAGAATATTCCCACAACTGTATCTAGCTTATCTGCCATAGATACAATTTGTGCGTCTGCGCTTAATGGAATTTTGTCTTCAGGATTTCTGGGAGCATAATGCTCCTTAATGCCCTCAGCAACAGTACAATCAATACCTAATTTTTTTGCATAAAAACAACCTATGTAACCTTGTAACTTAGGAATTTCCACAACCATATTTGACATTAAGTCTAATTTACAAATCTCAGATATTTCTTTAAACAAGAGTTTTTTATCTGCGTAACTTTGAGTATTTATATATGATGATAACTCAGTTATTCTTTGAACTTTATCAAACATACTACCAATTTTTTTATGAAAAATTATTCTTTTCAAAAAATCTTTCTTCTCAAAAATATTATTTGATAAGTCTTTAGATATAAAGAATTGAGCATCATCTAGTCTAGGGTTTATTACTCTCTCATGACCTTTTATAATATTATTATTTATTTTTACATTAGACACGCCAATAAAAAAATTTGTTATTTCTTTCTTTTGATAGATGATAAAATATTTTTGTGTATCCTGTATTACATATTCTAGAACTTCTTTGGGCAAATCTAAGTATTTTTTAGGAAAATTTCCTAGAAACACATAGGGATATTCAACCATATTACTTAATTCATCAATTAATTCGTTATCTATATTTTCGTCGAACCTATTTAACGAAGTAATATTTTGTATTTCTTTTTTAATTATATTTTTTCTTACCTCTCTATCAATCTCAACTTTTTCTTTTTTTAGCAAAGTGAAATATTCTTCAAAACTATTAATTTTGATTTTTTCACTTGAATTAATTTTATTACCATATGTGTAATTATTTGTATCAATACCAAGTATTGTAGCTGGTATATGCTTGTCATCGAGTATTAACAAAATCCATCTTATTGGCCTTATAAATGAAATATCAACATTGCCCCATCTCATTTTTTTTTGCTCTTCAACTTTATTTATAGATTCTTCTATAATTTTTGGTAGGATATTTTTTACTTTTATTTTTTCTTCTGGTTTTTCATATATAATATATTTCTTTCCATCAACTTCTTTTTCTTTTAATAAATGTAATTTTGTATGATGTTTTTTAGCAAAACCAAGTCCTGTTTTTGTTGGATTGCTTAAATTGTCAAAACATTTATCTAATGGCGGCCCTTTAATTATTTTTTTTTCTAGAATTATTTCTTGGTTTATTTCATTAACAACAAATACTAGTCTTATATTTGTATAGAAGCTATCTATTGAGGAAAAAATAATTGAATTTTTTTTTAAATTTTGTTCAATAGTTTTTTTTATTTTTTCAGAAAAAATATTTAAATTTTTTGATGGTAAGTCTTCTACCCCAATCTCAAAAAGTAATTTTTTATTTACCATAATTAATTATTTTTTATTAATGGAAAATTTAATTTCTCTCTGTTTTCTAAATATTTCTGAGCAACTAGAAAAGACAGTTTTCTTAATCTTAAAATGTATGCTTGTCTTTCTGTTGATGAAATAGCTTGTTTTGAATCTAATAAATTTAAATTGTGTGAATTTTGAAGTAACATATCATACGCTGGAATTGGCAGACCTTTTTCTAATAGTTTGTTACACTCTATTTCAACATCTTCAAAAAGTTTTATTAATATTTTAGGCTCTACTAATTCAAAGTTATACTTTGAATTCTCTTCTTCATTTTGTAAGTATATTTCACCATACGTGATATTTTCGTTCCATTTGATATGGTATAAGTTGTCTACTGACTGAAGATGCATAGCTATTCTTTCTAAACCATAAGTGAGCTCTCCTGAAACTGGCTTACATTCTATACCTCCAACTTGCTGAAAGTACGTAAACTGACTTATTTCCATACCATTTAATAATACTTCCCATCCTACGCCGGCAGCACCCAATGATGGTGACTCCCAATTATCATCTACGAATTTTATATCATTTTTTTTTCTTACAACTCCTAAGCTTTCTAATGATTCTATATATAGAGCTTGAATATCTTCAGGTGATGGTTTTAAAATTACCTGAAGTTGATAATAATGTTGTAATCTATTTGGGTTTTCTCCATATCTTCCATCTGTTGGCCTCCTACATGGTTGAGCATATACAGCTTTCCAAGGTTCGGGGCCTAAGGCTCTTAAGAAAGTGGATGGGTGAAATGTTGCTGCTCCCACGGGGAAGTCATAAGGCTCTAAAGATACACACCCCTTACTTGCCCAAAAAGTCTTTAGTTTAAATATAATTTCTTGAAAAGTCATAATTTAAAGATACCCATGTAAATAAGCTCTATTATAAAACAAAGTTAAGATTTTGAATTATTAATATACTACTATATAAATCTCATATATTATTGAATTGTACAAACAATTTAACACAATTTTTAGTCATATTTTATGCCCAGTGTTACTTGGCACACAATATGCATGCTTTAAATAGCAATAATGAAATTAATGTAATACACATAGGAGCGAATAATGTCAGATATAATGAAAACAATAAAGGAGAATGACGTAAAATTTGTGGATTTAAGATTCACAGATACTAAAGGCAAAGAACAACATGTCACTCTTCCTGCAAGCGCAGTTGATGAATCTTTGTTTGAAAATGGAAAAATGTTCGATGGCTCCTCTATAGCCGGGTGGAAAGCAATAAATGAGTCTGACATGATTCTAATGCCAGACACAGATACAGCCATTATGGACCCTTTCTTTAGTGACTCTACTCTTACAATAAGATGCAATATTTTAGAGCCAAGTACTGGAGAAGGTTATAGCAGAGATCCAAGATCTATAGCAAATAGAGCTGAAAAATATCTTAATGAATCGGGTATAGCTGACACAGCATATTTTGGCCCGGAGCCAGAGTTCTTTATTTTTGACTCAGTAACGTTTGGAAACGAAATTGGCGAATCTTTTTATAGAGTTGAGTCTGAAGAAGGTTGTTTTAGCTCTGGTGAGCCATACGCTGACGGCAATACAGGACATAGACCGGGCGTCAAAGGCGGTTATTTTCCTGTACCGCCAGTGGATTCATTACAAGATATTAGATCTGCAATGTGTAATGTGCTTGAAGAAATGGGTGTAGAAACTGAAGTGCATCATCATGAAGTTGCCACAGCGGGTCAATGTGAAATTGGCACAAAGTTCAATACAATGGTTAAAAGAGCTGACCAAAACCAGGTTATGAAATACGTTATACATAATGTAGCTCACAATTATGGAAAAACAGCTACATTCATGCCTAAGCCAATTATTAATGACAACGGAAATGGAATGCATGTTCATATGTCATTATTTTCGAATGGTGAAAATTTATTTTTAGGTAACGAATATGGAGGTCTATCACAAACTGCACTCTATTACATTGGAGGAATAATTAAACATGCTAAGGCCATTAATGCTTTTTCTAATGCAGCTACTAACAGCTACAAGAGACTTGTACCTGGGTTCGAAGCCCCAACAATTTTAACTTATTCTGCAAAAAATAGATCTGCAAGTATAAGGATTCCTTTTGAGGCTAATCCAAAAGCTAGAAGAATTGAAGTTAGATTCCCTGATGCATGTGGCAACCCTTATTTAACATTTACAGCCCTGATGATGGCTGGCTTAGATGGTATAAAAAATCAAATTGACCCTGGTAAGAATATGGATATTGATTTATTTGATGATTTAAGCCCTGAAGAAGAAGCAAAAATACCTCATGTATGCTCTTCTTTGGATGAGGCTTTAAAGTCACTTGATGAGGATAGAGATTTCTTAAAAGCTGGCGGAGTATTTGACGACGATACTATAGACGCATACATTGCACTTAAAATGGAAGAAGTTCAGGCATTTCAAGCCAACACTCATCCATTAGAATTTGAAATGTACTATAGCTTATAAAAAATAAAGAAACGCCCTTAAAAAGGGCGTTTTGATTTTCCTCAATAGCACTTTTTTTGTGCATATATTCACAATTTATTGTATACTATTCTCATTATGGATACATACAATATATTAGATAACATAAGCACTTCTGTAATAATTACAAATAAATTTATGGAAATTGTCCATATCAACTCTTCTGGTGAAAATTTCTTAAAAAATAGTAAAAAAAACTTAAAAAATATAAAAATTAATGAAATTTTTGCAAAAAAAAATAATATTATAATTAATCAAGTATATGATGCTATAGCACTTAATCAATCCTCAGTTTCGAGAGATATTGAAGTTTCACTAAAAACAAAATCAAAGCATAAATTAGATTGCAATGTTCAAGCAATTTACATTAATAATGAAAAACATGTTTTACTGGAGATCAGTCAAGTTCACAGACAAAAAAAAATTGCTGAAAATGCAAGTTATGCAGATAGAAGTAATGCAACACAAATGATAATTAAATCTTTTGCTCATGAAATAAAAAATCCTCTTGGGGGGATAAAAGGAGCAGCGCAATTACTTGAAAATGAATTAAATAATGAATACAAAGAATATCTGGAAGTTATTATAAATGAGACAGATAGATTAAAAAATTACATTGATAAAATGTTGGGTCCTAACAATGAACCTAGCTTCACAAATATTAATATCCATTCAATAATTGATAGAGTTATCAAAATTCTATTTGCAGATAAAAAAATGAAAAAAAATTTATTACTTAACTTCGACCCAAGCATTCCAGATATATATGTTGATAAAGATATGATTATTCAATGCTTAATAAATTTAGTTAAAAACGCGCAAGAAGCAATAACAAAAGAAGGATTTATAGAAATCAAAACAAGAGTCGAAAGAAACTATACTATAAACTCTATAAAACATAACTTAGTTGCTATCACAAGTATAATTGACAATGGTGTTGGCATAAATGAAGAAATGAAAACCAAGTTATTTTTACCACTTGTAACTGATAAAGCAAAAGGATCGGGGTTAGGTTTATCTATATCACAAAGACTTGCTTCAATAAATAATGGAATAATTACATTTGAACAAGATAAAAATAATACAATTTTTAAAATTATTTTACCAATCGAGAAATACTAAAAATGAAAAATGAAAGTAAAAAAATATTTGTAGTTGACGATGATAAATCAATAAGGTGGGTCCTTGATAAATGGCTCACAAAAAATAAATTTAGTGTTGAATGTTTTAGCAATGCTGAAGACATGATTTCCATTTTAAAAGATAAAGTTCCTGATGTAATAATTTCTGATATTAGAATGCCAAATATGAGTGGTATTGATATGCTTGATAAGATGAAAAGGGAATATCCAAGTATCCCTATTATAATTATGACAGCATTTTCTGACCTTGAAACAACAGTAAATTCTTTGAAAAAAGGAGCATACGATTATATAACAAAACCTTTCGACATTAATGAAGTTATCACTCTCATTGAGAAAGCCTGTAAAAATAATAATGTAATAAAAAAAGATAAAAATATTTCTAAGACATCAGAAATTCCTAAAATAATCGGTGATTCTGAATCAATGCAAAATGTTTATAAATCTATTGGTAAAATTGCCCAAACAGATGTCGGAGTATTAATACTTGGTGAAACAGGTACAGGAAAAGAACTTATAGCAAGAGCAATTCATGAATCAAGTAGTAGGAAAAATAATCCATTTATCGCAATAAACACTGGGGCAATACCAACTGAGCTTCTTGAATCAGAACTATTTGGGCATGAGAAAGGTTCTTTTACTGGTGCTTACAGTCAAAGAATTGGAAGATTTGAACAGGCATCAGATGGTACGCTATTTTTGGATGAAATTGGTGATATGCCAATAGATGTTCAAACGAGACTTTTAAGAGTCCTTCAAGAAGGTGAATTTTTTAGGGTTGGAGGATCAAAATCTATAAAAGTTAAAACAAGAATTCTTACAGCTACACATAAAGATCTTAAGTTACTAGTTTCAAAAGACTTATTCAGAGAAGATTTACTTCATAGAATTAATGCTATTAAGATTGAACTTCCAAGCTTAAAAGATAGAAAGAATGATATTATTAACTTAGCGGAACATTTTATGAAACAATATTCGATAGAATACAAGGTTCCTTTAAAATACCTTACTGATGACGCAAAAAAAGTTTTAAAAAAATATTACTGGCCAGGAAACATAAGAGAATTACAAAATACTTGTAAGTTCTTAACAATAATGGGTATTGGCGAAAAAATATCAGTTAATGATCTTCCGAAAGATATATTAAAAGAAGATCAGGAATCAAAAAATGATCAAGATTGGAGTAAAATGCTAGCTTCCTGGATACTTAAAGAGTATGACCAAAATTCAAAAAATATTTCTGAAGATATAAACAATTTATACGAATCTATTTTAATTGATTCTGCTTTAAAACTATCAAATGGTAACAAAACAGAAGCAGCAAAGATTTTAGGCTGGGGAAGAAATACGATTTCAAATAAAATAAGATCATCAAAAAATTAAGTTTTTTTACTTGCAATTTATACCAATTGCCTGAGATATATTTTCATAGCCATCTTTTTTAACTAAATCACTAAGTTCTTTATTTATTTTGTTTGCAACCAATGGACCTTCATAAACAAATGAAGTATATAACTGTAACAACGAAGCACCAGATTTTATTTTTTCATATGCAGTTTTACCGTCTTTTACTCCACCTACTCCGATTATTGGGATATTTTTTCCCAATTGTAAATAAAATTTCTCTATAATTTTGTTTGATAAATTATAAATTGGATCGCCAGATATGCCACCAGCTTGATCTTTATTACGACTTAAAAGTGAATTTTTATTTTTTATACTCGTATTAGTTAGTATTACACCATCAATGTTTTTTTCGAGAAATATTTCACATAAATTTTTAATTTTTGAATCATCTATATCAGGTGAAATTTTAAATAATATTGGTACTTTGGAATTTTTTTGATTCCTTCTTTTTAAAATGGCATCTACTAATTTTTTTATATTATCTTGTTCATGCTGCAACCTTAAATTTGGGGTATTGGGCGAAGATATATTAATTGTTATATAAGAGGCAATATCATAAAGATTATCAAAGCATAGTAAATAATCGTCTATTAAAGTTGCATTTTCTTTATTTGGGCCAATATTTGCTCCACAAATACCTTTTGGTTTATCTTGAACCATTCTTTCTTTAATAATTTCCATTCCATAATTTGGAAAACCTAATCTATTAATTATTGCCTTATCTTCTTCAAGTCTGAAAACTCTTGGCTTAATATTTCCCTCTTGAGGTTGCGGTGTAACTGTACCTATTTCTGAGTAACTAAAACCTAGCTTAAAAATTTGATTATATATTTCTGCATTTTTATCAAATCCTGCTGCTAAACCAATAGGGTTTTTAAATTTTATATCAAATATATTTTGTATTAAATTTAAATGCGATTTATTATCGGAAAAATTAAATTTTATAAAAGGATTTTTTATTATTTTAATTGCTAATTTATGTGCAATTTCTGGATCTATTAGATTTAAAAAGTATTTAAAAATTTTGTATAGCATATATTTAGTTTGATTCCGTTTTTTTATTTTAGATTAAACAAACTCTTTTTTTTGCTCCCTAATT
Organism: uncultured Gammaproteobacteria bacterium; assembly: GCA_913050095.1. Taxonomy (GTDB): domain Bacteria; phylum Pseudomonadota; class Gammaproteobacteria; order Poriferisulfidales. Next base: position 24,220 of record CAJXAV010000015.1, on the reverse strand, counting down.
AATAAATCATTTACTGCTTCTTTAGGAGTTATTTTCTCTGATATTATATCAAATACTTTAGAGCATATTGGCAACTTTAAAGAATATTTTTTTGTTAGAATTTTTAAGCCCTTTGATGCATATATACCTTCTACAATATTACCAATTTTTTTTTCAGCTTCTTTCGTGGACAACCCATTTGCAATCTCTAGTCCAAACCTTCTATTCCTTGAGAGATCATCATTAGATGTTAAAACTAAATCACCTAAACCACTTAATCCATATATAGTATTTTCATTGCATTTTAGAATCTCGCCAAGCGTTCTGATTTCTAAAATACCCCTTGTTATTAATGCAGCTTTTGCGTTGGGGCCTAAATTTAATCCATCAGATATGCCGATAGCAACAGAAAGTATATTTTTCATAGCGCCGCCAAGTTGACAACCAATTATATCATTTGAAGTATAAACTCTAAAAAACTTACTACGAAAAATATTTGCAAGATCATTCAAAATAGTATTATCAATTGCAGCAAGAGTGACAGCTGTAGGTTTATTCTTTATAACCTCTTCAGCAAAAGAAGGGCCAGAAATAATAGCAATTTTTTTTATATCTATATACTTACTTATAATTTCAGACGGGAATAAACCAAGCTCCGAATCTATGCCTTTGCAGGCTAAGATAATTGATCCTTGATAATTACTTTCTTTAATTTTATTACCTATCTCGTTTAAAGAATTAACTGGTGTCGCTATTATTATTGGCTTGTTGAATGATAATGCCTCTAAAATATCAGACGTTGATTTTATATTTTGGTCTTTAAACTGATGTTTAAGATTTCTAGAGTATATAAGTATCTTTTTATTATTAGTTGATAGAGTATGAGCAAGAGCTCTTCCCCAAGACCCTGACCCGATTATTGTTACATCATGAGATGACATTTAGTTTTTATATTATCCACATTAATTATTAATTATTATCTAAGCCGCCTTCTAAATCAAAATCTACTAAATCATCGTAACCACCAATATGTTTATTATCTATAAATATTTGCGGAACTGATTGTCTCCCGTTAGATAGCTTCAACATTTCTTCAAAAGCTTTATTATCCTGATCAACTTTATATTCAACATATTTAATATTTCTTTTGTCCAAAAGCATTTTTGCTCTAACACAATATGGACAAATTGCTGTTGAATATATAACTGCTTTCATATTTAATTTTTCACCACTGGTAAGTTGTCTTGAACCCATGCTTCAAAACCACCTTTCATAGAGTATACTTCTTGAAAATTATTCTTTGTCAAAATATTAGATACTGTTGAAGAACGAATCCCAGACTTGCAATAAACTATAGTTGGTTTATCGCTATACTTTTTTATTGAATCTATACTTGATTCTACGGTGGAGAAATTTATGTGTTTTGAATTTTTAATTGCGCCCTGACTTAATTCTGAGCTTTCTCTAACATCAAGAATAAAAGCGTCTTTATTTATTAAAAATACAGCATCTTGAGGACTTATATCTTTAAATTTTTGAGTTATTGTCTTATATTCGTTGAATAATATAAATGCTAATATTACAAAAAAGAGAATAAAAAGCACTGGATTATTTGAGATAAAATTAAAATAGACTTCCATAGTATTACTTATTACTTACTTCCCTGAAGAGCAAAAAACTTCTCTCATCATCTCTAACAACTTTAAAGTTCTTTCGTCGCTTACCCTGTAAAAAACCTTATTAGCTTCTTTACGAGTAACCAATACACCTTTATCTTTTAAAATACCTAGATGCTGAGAAATATTACTTTGTGATGTGCCAACAGTATCAACAATATCTTGGACACTAAATTCAGAATCTCCCAATATACACAGAATCTTTAATCTTAATGGATGAGACATTGCTTTAATAGAACGAGATGCTCTATCAATATCATCTTGCGATACACTACTATGATCTATCCTTTCACCTGCAGCTTCAGACATTAAGTCTTACTCCTTATGATTATTATAGTTTTAAAATAACACCTATAGCATGGTACCAATCAATATTAGATATGTCTAATAAATTAATTTATAACTATTTGATTGATTATATAGAGTTTTTTATATATATAAGTAAATTCTTATATATATAATTCAAGATAATATACTTCTTTAAAATCATAAATTTAAATATAAATATTACTATTTGATTAAATTAATTTGGCTAGATGCTTAAATTCTAATACTATAGCTAAATGAAAATTATTAAATATAAAAGCTTTTTTATTATCCTAAGTACAGTAATTGTACTTAATATTCTTTTTTACTATCAAGAAAATAATGCTCACGCAGCAAAAACAAGTTTACCCCTTAATCAGTTGCAATCATTTTCAGAGGTTTATTTGAAAATAAAACAAAATTACGTTCAAGATGTTTCTGATAAAGAACTTTTTGATAATGCAATAAAAGGAATGCTTGAAGGACTAGACCCACATTCAACTTTTTTAAATGAAAAAGATTTTAAAGATTTACAAATTGGTTCTAAGGGAGAGTTTGGTGGACTTGGTATAGAAGTCACAATGGAAGAAGGCTTCGTAAAAGTTATTACACCAATAGATGATACCCCAGCATTCAAAGCCGGTATAAAACCAGGTGATTTTATTATTGAAATTGATGGTAAATCTGTGAAAGGCATGTCGTTAAATCAAGCAGTTGATCTTATGAGAGGTAAAGTTGGTGCTCCAATTTTACTTACCGTTGCAAGAGAAAATCAAAACGCACCACTAGAAATTAAAATTGTTAGAGCAAAAATAAAAATAAAAAGTGTGAAGTATGAAATAATCGATGATAAATTCGGTTACATTAGAATATCAAGTTTCCAAAATAAAACTGGAAAAAGTCTAAAGAATGCGATTTCAGATTTAAATACAAAATCAAAGGGAAACATTAAAGGATATGTTCTAGATATGAGAAATAATCCTGGCGGCGTTTTAGGTGCTGCTGTAGATGTTAGTGATGCTTTTATAAAAGGAAAGAAAAAACTAGTTTTTACAAAAGGCAAAGCTGCAGATGCAATGTATGAATTTACGTCAAATAATACCGACTTGGCAAACGGAAAACCAATTGTTGTTTTAATAAATGGCGGTTCTGCATCAGCATCTGAAATAGTTGCTGGAGCACTCCAAGACCATAAAAGAGCAATAATAATGGGCACACAGTCATTTGGAAAAGGTTCTGTACAAACTGTTCTTCCTATTACGTCTAGAACAGCTGTAAAAATAACAACAGCTAGATACTACACTCCTAATGGTAGATCGATTCAAGCCAAAGGAATTGAGCCTGATATTATTGTAGAAAATCTTGAATTAAGCTCAAGTTTAAAAAACGAAATATTGAAGGAATCTGATTTAAAAGGGCATTTAGAAAATACTGATAATAAAGATAAAGATAACAAGGAAAAACTGCAAAATGAAAAACTAAAGAATGATTATCAACTTTCTGAAGCCATTAATCTTTTAAAAGGTCTTAATATAATTTCAATGACAAAAAATTAAATAAATTCAAAGACAAAAATAAAAAAATAGATCTTGAGTGTTAGTAATTCCACTGTATAATACGCGCCTAACATAATATTTCGTCGAAATTAGAATAAACTATAAAGGAAAATGATTTTATGAAATATACTGAAGCAAAAATAAAAAAAGCTGCTGCAAGCAGATATATGAATCAAGATCAATTAGATTTTTTCAAAGATAGATTAATAAGTATGAAAATAGACTTAAGAAAACATCTTGAAAATGAGAGATCAGAACTATCTCAACAATCTAGAGAATGTGATGATCTTGATAGAGCACAAGTAGAAGAAGAAATACATTTAAGATTAAGAATTCTCGATAGGGAATCAAAGCTTTTACCAAAAATTGATGAAGCAATCAAAAGAATAGACGATGGTAGTTACGGTTATTGTATAAACACGGGCGAAGCTATCGGCATTGAGAGGCTTTTAGTTAGGCCAACTGCTTTATTTTGCGCTGAAGAAAAAAGCAGACAGGAAAGAATTGAGAAAGCTTATAGAGACTCATAACAACATGATGAACCTCTATATTTAACTTTATTTACTTTACATTACTATTCATTAAATCTGACATTCTTGTTTTTACATTTGGCATCATAACTGTTGCTTCAAACTTTTCTACTTCTTTAGCCATTTCAGCTTTGTTGCTTGCATCAGAAACTTGGATGATTCCAGCCATTGCCATCATTGCGTGAGGGGCACATTTGTATAAATATAATCCGTTGACATCAAATTTAACTGTAACACTGGGCTTATATTTAGTATCAAATGGAATGCTACCTTCTGGTCCTGCTACTGTCACTGCATTATGGCCAGCATCTGTCATTTCGAATGTAATACTGTCACCAGAATTTATTTTTATAAACCCTGGCTCAAAAACCATAGAGCCTAATTCACCATTATTTAACATTTTTACTACGTGCGTATCTGCTGCAAATGTAATATTCGATGTTAATATAATAAAAAATAAACTGCCTAATTTTATAATTTTTTTCATATTAATTTCCTTATTGTAAAATTTTAAAACCCAAGTATTATACTCTATTATATTAGAAAATACTCATATAGATTTATGAAAAAAACTTTAAAAGATATAAATAAAGAAAATGCTCAGAATGCTTTAAATGAAGCTAAAGAGAGAAAAAGGAAAGAGATACGTATTCTTAGAGCAAAAGAAAAAAATGGGCCTAAAGGCTTGGAACCAACCAGATATGGCGATTGGGAAAGAAAAGGTATTACCTACGATTTTTAGTTTTAAACCCCCAAATGCTCCCATAAATACCAACAAACGACAGATCTATATGGCTGCCATTTGTTAGAAATATTAATAATTTTTTTTAAATCATCTTTCTGAACATTATAAATATCAGATATTGCCCTTCTAAGTGCTATATCACCTATCGAAAATATATCTAATCTTTTATATGCAAACATTAAAAACATTTCTGAAGTCCATGGTCCTACACCTTTTAGATCTGATAGAAAATTTATAGCTTTTTCATCCGTTAAATCTTTTACTGATTCTAAAGATAATTGTTTTAAGGTTATTTTTTTTGCGATTGACTGTATATAATTATATTTTCTTTCTGACAAACCTTGTTTTCTCGCCCACTCTAACTTTGAATTTGATAAATTTTTTAATAATTCTTTTTTATCTTTAGAGCTTGAGATAATTCTTTTCCACACGGCATCAGCTGCTTTAGCAGATATTTGTTGACCAACAATTGACTGTGCAAGCTCAAAAAATAGGAACTCTTCTTTGATGATTGGATTTGATAAAAAAGGACATTTTTTTGTATTATCCAGGATTTTTTCTAGATTTTTATCTTTGGCTATTAATTCTTGTATTATTTCTTTTTGACTTATCAAACTTATATAAATTTTAGTTACTTAGTCCCGTAACGTCGTATACTTCATTTAAAACTTCTTTTGCAATATTACGTGCTTTAATTGACCCAGACTCGAGAATGCTATCTAAATATTTTTGATCATCTGTTAGTTTGATCATTTCTTCTCTAATTGGTTCAATCTTATCTATCACCGTACCTATTAGGTCTTTTTTTAATTCTGAAAAATTCTTTCCGCCGTACCTCTTGTGAATTAAATCAAAACTTATATTCTCAAACGCTGCATAAATTGTTATTAAATTCTTTGCTTCTAACATTAATTCTAATTCTTTTAATGAGTCAGGTATTGGCTTCGCGTCTGTTTTTGCTTTTTTTATTTTTTTTTCTATCTCATCATTAGAGTCAGTAAGCATGATTCTTGAATACTCTGATATATCAGATTTACTCATTTTTTTTGATCCATCCCTTAGACTCATTATTCTTGCAGCCTTTTCCATGATAATTGGCTCTGGCATTGGAAATAGCTCTTTTTCAAAATCATTATTGAATTTTAATACTATATCTCTTGCAAGTTCTAAATGTTGTTTTTGATCCTCACCAACTGGTACATGCGTTGCCTTATATATCAAAATATCTGACGCCATTAATATAGGATATGTATACAAGCCAACACTTACGTTTTCTTTGTTCTTGCCAGCCTTATCTTTAAATTGAGTCATTCTATTTAACCATCCCATTCTTGCTACACAATTAAGTACCCATGATAGTTGTGTATGCTCAGGAACATCGGATTGATTAAAAATTAAACTTTTTTTAGGATCTATCCCAGAAGCGATGAATGCTGCTGCAACTTCGCGTTTTTTTGTTATTAATTCCTTAGGATCTTGCCATACTGTAATTGCATGAAGGTCAACAACACAAAATAAAGATTCATAATCTTTTTGCAGCGGGACAAAATTTTTTATTGCGCCCAAATAATTCCCAATGTGAAGACCGCCAGTTGGTTGAACACCAGACAATACTCTCTGTGTAAAACTGCTTTCTTTACTCATAATCTCTAAGCATTTTCTCAACAGTCAAACTATGTATTTCTTCATTTTTAATCATTTCTTTAGCATATTCTTCTAAATATATGCTTTTGTTTTCCACTTCATTTAATAAATCTTTGTATAGAGAAACAGCTTTTCTTTCGTGTTCTAAGCTCTCTTGAAGAAGAGAAGTTATTGAGTGATCATTTGATTCATCAATAATTGAGATATCTTGCGAAGGATGTCCTCCTAAACTTACTAAAAGTTCTCCTGCACTTTGAGCATGCAGAAGAGATTCTGAGGATTGCTCATTAAAGTAAGTTATTAAACTTTCTCTATAAGGCCCTACCACCATTAAAGCTGAGTGCGTATACCTTACAACACCTGCAAGCTCATATTTCATAATATCGTTTAATAAAGAAATTACTTTTTTTCTGTCTACATTTTCCATTTCTGAATGCCTCTCATTTACAAATTATTGTATTAAATTAATAAATTATTGTATCAAAAATAATTAATTTAATTACTTTTTATTTTTTTTAAACATTAATCTTATTTTATTGTATGTTTTTTTCTCCATTTCCCAAAAATATGAAAATTCACCAAATAGAACTCCAAAAAATAATAGTAAAAATTGATATACAGGTAAAATAAAAATAATTCTTGTAGTCCAATATAAAAAATTATTGTAATTTTCTTGATTAACTAAAAAATAATTTAAAATGTAATCTGCTACAAACAAAGAAGATGTCCCTGTGACAGCAAAAACTATATTAATAATTAACAACTGATAATTAGATTGAACTCTAAAAAAATTTCTAATTTTTTCCATTTTTATTTTTATATATTTTCGTAGTACCCTAGTTTAGCAAGTCTTTCATTAAAACGGGTCTTTATTTCTTCAGATAAACAATTAATTTTTACTGCTCTTCTTAACTCCTCTATATTTACATCTTTATCAAAAAGAAGTCTGGAAATATTGTATACTGTCATTGTATTTTCTTCTCTATGCAGTAATTTTAGGGCATCTCCATTTTTAATTTCTCCTGTCTTTAATACCTTTGCATATAATCCTAAGTGTCCATATGAAATAAATTCTCTTACAAAATTTTTGTCATTCATTTTAATACCTAATTTATAGCATGGTATTCTTGGTTGAGTAATTTTTATTACTACGTTTGATATCCCAATTTCATCACCAATAAAATATTTTTCTTCATCAAGTTCATCTACAGTAATGTTTTCGCCTATTAATCCGTAATTATTGGAGAAATCCTTTTTTAGAATATCTCCCCAATATTTGTAGTGTTGGTATGAATATAGATATAAAGCTTTATTAGGTCCTCCATGTGATTTTAAATCAGCTTGTTTATCCCCATCTAACCCAATCTTTTTCAATTTAATGACCCTGTTAGTAGGCTCTTTAAAAATACTTGTTGTTAAAGATTTATTTTTAAAAACAATTTTTTTTGGTAAAGATACATTAATAGATAATATTTTCATCTAGATAATTTGCTCTTTAAATATAAAAAATAAGCAATTACTTCATAAATTATATTAAAAACTGGAAATATTATTGGCTTTGAAAAAATTTTACATAAGAAATTATATCGCGGAATTTCTTTCCATATAATTAAAAAAGATCTAGCTCCTGAAATTATTTTTCCATTTTCCAAGACATGCATTCTTCTATAAAGATCATCAGTATTCTTATTTGTTTCTTTTTTTAAATTTTTTTCAGATGAAATATCAACCCACTCTATTTTGTCGCCTGAGTGTTTTTTATATTGGTTTATTTCTGTTCTACATATTGAACATGAATTATTAAAATATACTTTTGTTTTCATCTAGTATTTAAAAAAATTTATTATTCATCTTTCCATCCAACTTTACTTAAAAAGTCGTCGTAAGAACCATCAAATACTGTAACTTTATTATCATCAAAAACTACTAGTTTATTTGCTACTTGTCTTAAAAAATATTCGTCGTGAGTTACCATCATAACGGCACCATTAAAAGCTTTTATGGCTTGTAATAGCGACTCACATGAATCAAGGTCCAAATGATTTGTTGGTTCATCTAACATTAGCAAATTTGTGGGTTTTAGCAATATTTTACCTAACATTACCCTGCTTTTCTCCCCTCCAGAAAGCACCTTTATTGGTTTGCTTGAAAGTTTGCTTGAAAACATCATGCAACCACACACTTGTCTTACTTTAGTTTCCTCCATTTCTGGAACGTAACTTTGTATTTCCTGGTAAACACTATTATTTGGATTTAGACGATCAATATTCATTTGCCCAAAATAACCATAGTTTGTCTTCTGGTTCATATTAATATCACCAGACTTAGGTATTAAATCGTTTGTTATCAATTTTAAAAGCGTTGATTTTCCTTTGCCATTTTTCCCTATTACACAAATTTTGTCTGTCTTTTTAATACTGAAGGAAATATCTTTTATAAGATAATTTTCTTCTTTGTAATAAAAGTTTAGTTTTTTAATATTTAACAGATTTTCTTTACTTTGATATGGTAAATAATTAAATTTAAAGTCCAAGTTTGTAATAGCTGCTAGTTTTTCTTTTTTACCATTTTTTTCTAACATTTTTAATTTTGATTGAGCTCGACTTGCCATACTTGCTTTTGAGCCAAATCTTTTTATCCATTCTTCAGTTTTTGCTCTTTTCTTACTTTCATTTAAAACTCTTTTATTATAAATTTCTTCCTCTTCTAAAATTTTCTCCATTACATTTTCAGTATTTCCTGAAGTCTTTTTGAAAATACCTCTATGTATATTTAGCGTGTGACTAATTACGCTATTCATAAATTCTCTATCATGCGTAATTAATATAACTTCTTGACGCCAATCATTTAAGAATTTTTTTAGCCATCTAATAGAGTGAATATCTAAATAGTTTGTGGGTTCGTCAAGTAAAAGCATATTTGGCTCATCTAGCAAGAGTTTAGCTAAGTTTATTTTTACCTGAAAACCACCTGAGAAATCATTAGGATCTTTCATCATTTCATCATATGTGAACCCAAGTCCAGTTAATATAGATTCTCCCTTCCATCCTTCATATTCTCTATCACCAGTAAGTATGCTACAAACCTCTTCTAATACTGTATTGTGGGTAAATTTAATATGTTGCTCAAGATGCCCGATCTTATAACCTTTGGGAATTATAATTTCTCCACTATCTGGTTCGAGCTGGCCTAATATTAACTTTAAAAATGTACTTTTGCCTGATCCATTTCTTCCAATAAAACCAACTTTTTCTTTTTTATTAATAATTACATTTACATCTTTAAAAATTTCTTGACCAGAAAATGATATTTCTAAACCTTGTGTTTTAAACATAAAATTTTATTCTATAGATTTTTTGAATTTGTAATTCTAATTCAATAGGATATAAATACAAATTATTATTAAATATTTAGCATATTTATTACTTGTATTATCATTAAGTTACTGTCAAAGTACCGCCAAATTGTAATTTATTAAAGATTCCCGCGTTAATTACTAAAAGTACTGTGTTTCAGGTAATACACATTGGTTTCTAAAACAAATATGGAAGCCAAATGGAGAATTTTGAGAAATTAGGCCTATGTAAAGCCCTAAATACATCTTTGCATAAAATAGGATTTAAAAAACCCACTCCTATTCAAGCACAAGCAATACCGCTAATTTTGAGTGGTAGAGACCTTTTGGGTTCTGCGTCGACTGGCACAGGAAAAACTGGAGCTTTTGCTATTCCAGTAATTGATAAAATTATTTCGTCTAATGATGAGTGCGCTCTAATTGTTACACCTACTAGAGAATTAGCAAAACAAGTTGTTAATGTTGTAAGAGATTTATTGGGGCCATCATGTCCGATTAAAGCGTCTTGTCTTATTGGTGGTGAAGCAATTAGCAAACAACTAAATCAATTAAGGAGAAAGCCAAGAATTATCATAGGTACACCTGGGCGTATAAATGACCATTTAGAAAGAAAGTCTTTAAGCCTTAAAAAAGCTACCTATCTTGTTCTAGATGAAACAGATCGGATGCTTGATATGGGATTTGGAATTCAGATTGATGAGATTTTAAAATATATGCCCCAAGAAAGACAAACTTTAATGTTCTCTGCAACATTCCCAAAAAATATCATTACCCTATCTAAAAAATATTTAAAGAATCCTGAGAGAATTTCTGTAGATGCAGAAAATACTTTATTAAAAAATATTAAACATGAAATTATAAATGTTGATAATTCAAATAAGTATAAACTCCTTGTAGAACAATTGGAAAAAAGAGAAGGTGCAGTTCTTGTTTTTGCAAAAACAAAGCACAGCACTGAAAAAATTGCAAAAAATCTTAAAACTGATGGAATAAAAGCAGGGGTTTTGAATGGTGATCTAAGACAAAGTAAGCGTGATAAGATTATGAAGAGTTTTAGAGAAAATAAAATAAAAGTTTTAATAGCAACTGATATAGCTTCACGCGGCCTTGATGTTCCACATTTGAAACATGTTATAAATTACGATCTACCTCAAGTTGCCGAAGACTATATTCATAGAATTGGCAGAACGGCAAGAGCGGGGGCAAGCGGTGAAGCAATATGCTTTATTTCACCGAGTGAAGGACATTTATGGCTAAACATAGATATTTTAATAAATCCAGATGCAAAACATCAATATACTCCAGGAAAAAATACTAGCGGAGGATCAAAAAAGAAAAGAGACAGTGCTGCAAAAAGAAAAAGTTTTGGAGAAAAACCGAAAAGAAAATCTAATGGCAGTGCTTCGAAAAAAACTGTAAGAAGTTCAGAGGCAAAACCAAAAAAAAGATTTTATGCAGCAAAAAAGAAATCTAAGAAATAAATTACTTCCTGTTTCCATTTATTAAAAAGAATATACTCAAAGCAAATATATAAATTTGCTCACTTTTAAATAACTTTTCATTAATAAACCAATCTGGATGCGCTAAATAAAACGCACCAATCATAATAATAGTAATACCAAATGCTGAAATTCTAGTTATAAAATTTCCAAGTTTTCCGGCAAATAATCCTCCTGCAATAATACCAATTCCCGCAGCCATTTCTCCAAATGCAACTAATGAGGCTATCAACATTGGTTCAGCTATACTCATACTTTCAAGCCATGAAGCAAATTTTTCTGGCGGATATGGTAATTTACCCCACCCATGAAGAAAAAAAGATATACCTAGTGTGAGCCTTATTATCCAAATTGACAAAACATTCATAATATTCTCCATAAATTTTTAAATAAGAAGATTTTGTAAATATTAACATAAATTAAAAAACGATTTAAAGTGTGATTATGTCAATTTATAAAGAACTAAAACTTGTTGTTAAAAACTCCTCATGGTGGAAACAAAAAAAATATAGAAGAGAAAGCGCTAGTTTATTGCTTTATCACAGGAAAAATGGATGGAAATTAGTTAAAAAAAACATTTTAACTAATAAATCTGAAAATAAAGATACTCGAACTTTTTGTATATATTACTTAAAAAAAAACCGAGATATGATCTCGGTTTAATTTAAGTCCAACGATATAAAAATTAACCACCTATTGCTTTTGCAAGTTTGCCTGACAGCATCCCAAAAATTGAGCCAATGATTATAGAAATTACAATTGAGACAACTGGGTTAGTAATTGCCATTGTACTTATCATTGGTATCATAGCTCCATCCACTGCATGAATACAGTACCCTGCTGTCACTGCGTATCCACATACAGCTGTTGGTGCACAACTAAATATAGGAACTTGAGTTCCATAAATAAGAGCAAATACTGTAATTGCTATCCATATTGGGCCATTCAATGAACCTCCAATATTAATTGCGCTCGAAAGGACAAAAAATAATCCTGCTAATACTGCCCCATAAGTTCCGGCCGTAATTCCCATTTTTAGTGCTGTGTTATCTCCTCCATTTTTGAAAAATAATCCCCATGCTATGAAACCCACCCACACGATATAATGAGTGAAAGCTGTAGCGACAATTAAGGATATTCCCCCTAATACACCAACGCTAAGTGATAAAGCTAAATGCTGTTTGTTCATAATTTTTCCCCTTATATGTTGTATTCATTAATAAACAAAGCATTTTCAGTATATATTTATCGATTTTGGTATGATCTAAGAAAATTCTTATATTATTTATAGATTAGTATTATAACCACTGCATAAAGGTGCGTGATGATCAATATTGCGAATGTTTCTTATTTACAATTAAAATTTATTTTCGTATCATGTTTATGATAATAATTATGAGAAAATAAAATGAAAAAGATACTTTATATCGAATCCTCTCCTAGAAAAAATAGATCACATTCAATAAATGTTACCAAAAAATATTTAGAAAAATTAAAGTCATCCAATGAAGTGGATATTAAAAAAATTGATTTATGGGATTATGAGCTACCTGAATTTGATGGAGATTTGCTTAATGCAAAATATACTGCTATATCAGGCACAGAATCAACACCTGAAGAAGATAATGCATGGGCTAAAGTAATTGATATTTTTAATGAATTTCAAGATGCAGATCAATATATATTCAGTGTGCCTATGTGGAATTTTAGTATTCCATATAAATTGAAACATTACATTGATATAGTTACCCAACCAGGACTTTCGTGGAGTTATTCGCAAGAAAATGGCTATAGTGGTTTAATGACCGGGAAAGAGGCGACAATTATATACGCAAGTGGTGATGGATATGGTGATGGTACAGGGTTTGAATCGTATGACTTTCAGAAGCCTTATATGAATCTTTGGTTAACATTCATTGGTTTTGAAAAAATAGAAAGCTTAATTGCTGATAGAACACTTTTTGAACCTGAAGAATCCGAATTAAGAGCTTTAAAAGGTTAGAAGGTTATAAGGGTAGGCTAGGCGTACTGCCTAGCACCATATAACTCTAACCCTGAATGATATAACTTTCTTCTTTTTTGAACAGACCTAATTTTGGCAAGGCTATAATAAGTCGTGTTCTCTGACACACCTCTATAGATAAGATCGCTTTTTTTGATATCTACATTTGAACCCTCAATTATAGATTTTGATCCTCTATAAGATAAACTATCTTTATCTATCTTAGTATTTTCTTTATTATCATTTGACGAATTATCCGCCCCTCTATAGATTTTATTCATAATTAAATCTCCAAATAAATTCTAGTGGGTAAGCTTGTCATGCATGCTTGATGCACCTTATAGGAAAGTTAAATATAACATTTTATTAAAGAATTTCAAGAATAAAGCCTAGCCAGTATTTCTTAAGCCAGCAGCAATTGCGTGAATGGTTCTTAAAAGAGGATTAAAGATTTTATCATCTCTTTCTTCTGAATTTCTGTGTTTTCTTAAAAGCATAACCTGTATATAGTTTAATGGATCCATGTAGGGTTTTCTTCTGTAAAGTGATAAAGCTAATTTTTTATTATCTGCTAGTAATCTTTCTGATTCTATAATTTGTAGCATTAAATCTTCGGTTAAATTATATTCCTTCTCAATTTTTTTAATAATCTGATTTGCAGTTTCTTTATCTTTTGCTAGTGTTGCATAATCTTTTGCAATAGCTAAATCTGCTTTTGCAATTGCTTGCCCAATATTATCAATCATCATATGAAAGAAAGGCCAATCTTTATACATTTGCCTTAAAACTTCTAAACCATTTTCGTCATAGATTTTATTTAGTGCTGATCCAAGACCATACCAGGCTGGCAATGTATGTCTTGAAAGTGACCAACCAAAAACCCAAGGAATAGCTCGAATTGAATACCTTGATCTTTCCCCTTTAGCTCTATGCGACGGTCTAGATCCAATATTTAATTCTCCTAATTCTTGAACAGGTGTTGCTTCATAAAAATAATCTGTCAAACCAGGGGTATTATCAGTAAGTTCTCTATACTCGTCTTCGCCCTTAATTGTCATATCTTTCATAATTTTTTCAAATTCTTTAGTATCAGATTTTTGTTCAACTACAATATGCTGACTTGCTTTAATCAATCCGCCTATAGCCATCTCTAATTCATAACATGCAGTCTCGTACTGTGCATACTTATAAGATAAGACTTCACCTTGCTCAGTTATTTTAATTTTTCCATTAACTGTTTTCGCAGGCTGAGCGAGTATTGAATTATGTGTTGGACCACCTCCACGACCAACAGTACCACCACGCCCATGGAAAATTTTACACTCTACGTTATACTTTCTAGAAATTTCAATTATTTCTTGCTGCGCTTCATACAAGCCATATGAAGAAGCAAGAATACCGCCGTCTTTGCATGAATCAGAATATCCTAACATAACCTCTTGCAAGTTATCTTCGTGGCATTGTAAATATTTAATATAAACTGAATTTGAAAAAAGTGATTCTAATATATTTTTTATTCTGGCTAGGTCATCAATAGTTTCAAATAAAGGTGTTATCAATATATCGCAAAAAAAGTTACCATCATTTTTTTGACCCACAAGACCAACCATTTTTGCTATGAGCATAACCTCTAAAACATGACTTGCGTCATGCGTCATTGATATAATGTAGTGACCGAAAGCTTCTTGACTTACCTGTTTTCTCAACAAAATCATTGTTTTAAAAACATCTACGATTTGTTTTGAATCACTAGTCAATAAATCATAATTATTTTCAAAATTGTCTCTTTCTTCAAGCATGTCTGATAACAAAGAAACCTTTTTTGATTCTTCTAGTTTAAGATAATCAATATCTTTGATGTTTTTTACCAACTCATTAACTACATTAGTATGCTTTGTCGATTCTTCTCTTATATCTAAATTTACTAAAAAGAAACCAAAGGTTTCAACTAACCTTATAAAGTCATCAAGACCAAATTCTAATAGAACGCTATCCCCATCTTGCTCAAGAGAATTTCTTACAATATATAAATCTTTCAAAAGATCTTTTTCGCAAGAATATGCGTTAGGTCTTTTAGATGTTAATTTTCCATCTTGTAACTCAATAATTCTGTTGAGTGATTCTTTAAGACGATAATTAATTATCTTAAACTTCCTACGATATGGCTCCTTCGGGAAATCATTATTCTTCTTAAAAAATGCTTCCTTAATAAATTTTTTGTCTTCATCCAAAGATTTTAGAAAATCTTCGGAAGGTTTCATTAATTGATCAGAATGGGTAAAGAATAATGATAGTTTCTGAGCTCTTTTTATATATTCTTTCAAAGCGGTTTTAGAATGCATATATACAGCTTTTTGAGTTACCTCCGGTGTAACAAATGGATTTCCATCCCTATCACCACCAATCCAAGAACCAAATCTTAAAAAACTTGGAACTTTGACAGAATTTACACTTAATGAATCACAATAAATTCTTCTAGTCGCATTTTCCAAATCTCTATACATTTGAGGAACTGCTTTAAATAGAGAAGTATTAAAATAGTAAAGACCATTTTTTACTTCATCCTCTACTGTTGGCTTCTTCATTCTTACTTCATCTGTTTTCCATAGTATCAGTATCTGTGCTTCTAGTTTTTTTACTATTTCTTCTTTTCTAATTGACTGACCTCTAAATTCATGCAGCTCTAGTATTGTTGCAAAAATTCTTCTGGTAGCTTCCATTTTGCTTCTTCTCATAGCTTCTGTCGGATGCGCAGTAAAAACGGGGACAAATTGAAGGCTATTGTAAAGTTTTTGTAAGTCACTTGTAGTAATTCCATGCAACTTACAATCTTTTAGCATATGATCAAAAGAACCTTCCCATAATGCAGATCCAGATTTCCCTGATTTTATTATGCTCTCTCTGTGAATATGTTGATATGCCTCTTCAGCAACATTAACTAAGGCAAAATATTTAGAAAATGATCTTACAACATTTTTAAGAACGTCTGGATTTAAATTATCTATATACTTAATAAGCTGATCATGTTTTTTTTCATCATGATTTTCTTGAAGATTAATAAAGCCTTTTCTTAATTTTTCCACCACAAGATAAACATCTTTACCAGCATGTGATTTAATTGCATTGCCTAGAAGCTTTCCTAAAAGCTTCACACAAGACCTTAATTGCGAATCAGTGATCGCATCGTAATTTTTTAGAAAATCGCTCATGAATTCTTACTATGGTTTACATCATTTAATGAAGCATACTATAGCATATTATGAAATATTGGTCAGCAATTCATTGACTTGTTTTGTAAATTACTGATTTTACTAAAAAAAACAGTCATTAAGTGAATTATTGGTAGTAATAAAAATTTTATATACTTATTTTTAAGCCAATTAAATTCATGCTACAAAATTATCTATAACACTATATTTTCTAAACGTTCGTCTAATTAATGATGGCTGTATCTTTATTTTCTTTTTATAAAAAATTTTCCCATCTAGTCTTTTTTTTCTTTTTTTAAGTTTATTAATTTTTAGCTTAATTTTTACAATTTTCTTATAATCATAAGAAATATTATTATCTAGAAATTGCAAATCTTTTTCGAATCTACTAATCCTAAAATCTATATTTTGTATTTCTTTCTTTCTATTTTTTTCTTTTGGTTTAATTAATATAAAATTATAAATATTTTTTATTTTTATTAATTTATTTGTCAATTTTACTTTATTATCAAAGGAACTACTTTGATTAATTTTGTTTTGAATTAAATTTATTTTTTCTAAAATTTTTTTTCTTAATTTTTCCTTTTTATTTTCATAATAAAAATTATTTTTTTCTTTATTAATATTTATCATATTTTTACCTCCACTTTATTATTATTATAGACTTCAAATTTTCTTTTTCTTTTGATTTTTTTAATTGTATTTATAAAATTTATTTATAAAACATTATTAGCGGATAATAATTTAATTAAATTGTGAATGTATTTGATTATTTTTTTTTTAGTAAGATACTAAATATATGTATGTAAACTTATGAGGTCTTTATGGATCAACTAGTAGTTAATGGGAAAATTATAAAAATTAACGAGCAAGGTTTTCTTAGACAGATGGATGATTGGTCTGAATCTTTTGCATTAGAAGTTGCTAAGATGGACCAAATTAATCTCTTTACCGATCATTGGGAATTAATTTATTATTTTAGAGATTATTATCAAATTAATCTTGAGTGTCCAACTATGCACCAGATGTTAATGGATTTAACTCCAAATATAAGAAAATTTCATAACAAAAAGGTTTATGAGCACCATATTTATAATTTATTTAAGTTTGACCCTATTCATGAAATTTGTAAATTAGCTGGGCTTCCAATGCCTCAACCAGATACCTAAATTATTATGAGCACAGGATTATTTATTATTTGTATCATTTTTATTCCTCTTCTTACTTTATTCTTGATTATTAATGTAAGACATAATTTTTTAAATAAAGATAAAAAATTTGAAATTATTGCAAGCCCTATTTATTATATTTTAATTATAATATCAGCAATTTGGTTTTCTTATGTTCTTATTATTGGTTTGGACCCTCATTTTTAAAAAATTAAAGACTTTTGTTATGTACTTTTATTCTTCTTCTTTTACAAAAGCTTTTGTTTTCCCATCGCTTAGACCCTGCAAAAAAGCTATTGCCTCTTCGCCTGTCATATATTTATATTCATCATAATCTTTTGGAGTTTTAACAACTTGTATTTCAAGTTCTTCCATACCATCTCTAATATATTGCTGATCAGCAGACTTTAAATCTTTAATAATTTCATTTAACTCAGAAATTAATATATATCCATCTTCTTTCCCTTTTTTAACAATTTTTTTAATATCAGCTGTAATATCAGTACTCATTTTTTATTAACTCCAAATTTTAATCCAATTGTCTAGGCTTACATGTAGCTCTTTATTTCTTGCCTGAATTTCTTTTCTCATTGCGCATCTCATTTTTCCCGCTTCAAATAATTTTTCTTCAGTCTCTGATTCAAAATTTAACCTTGGCACTTCCATTGGTCTTCCTTCCTCATTTACTGAAACCATAGTGAAGTAGCTTGAAATAGCATGGTATTCTTTTTTTTCCCTAATTCTTTCACCCTCTACGCGCACACCTACTTCCATAGAACTTTTGCCAACATAATTTACGTTACATTTAAAAGTTACAAGATCTCCTACCTCTATTGGATTTTTGAATTCAACTTGATCTAATGATTTTGTGACAACGTAAGTTTTACAATATCTTGATGCGCATGTGAAAGCAGCCTCGTCTAATAATTTGAGAATTGTTCCACCATGAACTTTTCCTGAAAAATTCGACATATCTGGTGTCATTAAACGAGTCATTAGTAATGTTTTTTCTTGTTTTATTTTTTCTGTCATATTATTTCTTCCTTTCTTACATACTTCTGCTTCTCAGGTATTACACCCCTTACTCCACCTCTCGGATTATCCATATCATCTTTTCTTCTAGGTATAAGGTGAATATGCAAATG
This sequence comes from uncultured Gammaproteobacteria bacterium, assembly GCA_913050095.1. Classification (GTDB taxonomy): domain Bacteria; phylum Pseudomonadota; class Gammaproteobacteria; order Poriferisulfidales. The sequence continues at coordinate 5,405 of CAJXAV010000015.1, read as the reverse complement.
ATCTACGCTCCTTCCAGCATCTGTGCCATCATTTATACCGATATTAAAAGCAGTTACAGATGAGTCTTCACTTAAAATTTTATTTTTTTGTCTCTCTAAAAACGGAAAAAGATTTTCATGCTCAATAGGATTTAGTTCAAAATATGAAATTATATGCCTTTGCGGTACTATTAGAGTATGAAGTGGTGTAACGGGATAGCCATCTCTTAAAGCAAAGAAAAATTCATTCTCATCAAATTTTTTAAAACTGTAAAATATACTTTCTGACACTTCTTCACTCCATTTTAATGTTATTAAATGAGCTTAATGGGTTGATATAACAAAAAGACAACATATCTGCGTAAAGAACCACGAACTCATAAATTCATCCATATCAAATTTAAATTTATTTACCATAAAAACAACTACAAATGCTGGAATAATAAACATATATACAAACCCTGCTGACTGTCCTATAGCACTCAATAATTCAAAACCTTTACCAGCTTGTAGAAAAGATTTAAAAGCAATTAATACAAATGAGAATGCTAGATTTATATATTTTGAGCTTATTAGATTATTATTTTTAATTCTAAAAACAACAATCCCTATGTATGCAGCTAGTAGCATAGTTGTAGAAGCCATAATAATAATAGGTATACTCATTTTTTTATCCCTCTTAGTTAAGGTATTTTTATTGTTGAACAAATATTTTCTGTAATCTTCCCATCTTCTAAATTAACCAGATAAGACTTTTTATTTTCTCGGAAAGATACTACTGAATATACATTATCATTTTTAATATGCAAAGCACATCCCCCCTCTATAGCATAACAATCTTTTAATTTCTGCTCTTCTAAGAATTTGATTAATGATGGTCTTCGCTCATATTCTTCATCATAGTGGGGGCAACAATTACCCTTAGTAAAACCTAAACATTCAATAATATTCAATTGATCCGCCCATGAATCTGTAACTCCCTTTTCAAACCAACATATAGCTCCCGCACTTACACCAGACATAATTACGCCATTTTCATATGCTTTTTTTAAAATTTTATCTAATCCCCATTCACGCCATACTGATAACATACTTTTAGTATTACCACCTCCAACAAATATTATGTCTTGCTGATTTATTAATTTTTCTAAGTCTGGAGTTCTTTTAAAAAAATCTAAATGTGTTGGGTTGCAGCTTAATTTACTCAATGTTGCATAATAACTTACTTTGTAAGATTCATCGTCACCTGTTGCTGTAGGTATAAAGCAAATATTTGGTTTATTTTTTTCAGATTGCTCTATAATGTATTTTTCAATAATCCCATCTCCAGGATTTCGACCAAAACCACCACCGCCAATTGCAATTATTTGTTTATCCATTTATTTTCTTTTTATACATAATTATTCTTTGATCATTTTAAATAATTTTTTAATTTTATCTAAATTTCTTTCTCTATTAAACACATAAGTTACATGGCTATCAGAATTAGCTAACTCATCAAGCTCTATTCCCCACAAGCCTTTAATTTCATTTGGTAGCATAGAATACCTTATATCTATAATTCGATTTTTAAATTTTTCATCTAAGGCAATAAATTCATTAGAAAACCACCTGAATCTATCTATGTCTTTTGCCTGTTGGCTACTATAATCTAACCATGGAAAAGCATCTTTTATACTTAGTTTATCAATTTTAGATCCTTCATAAAATTTAGTTTTGTATCCTAGCTTCACTGCATCTACATAAAAACTATTTTTTGTACTATATATTATTTTCCAGACTATGATATTACCAAAGCTTGGTTTAACTTCTGCTCTTATAATCTTATGGTCTCTTGAAATTGCAATATCTTCTAAAATATTTTTTGCTCTTTCATGCTGAACATGTCCAAATAAAATGTAAAGCATAATCCATGCAAGTGCTAATCTACAAAATATTTTATTTTTTTTATAAACATAAAGCACTATTAGAAGTAATATTGGTATTGTAAATACAGGATCAATAATTGATATTGTATTCCATGAAATTCTATCGTTACTAAATGGCCATAAAAGTTGCGTTCCATATGATGTGCAAGCGTCAAGAAAACCATGTGTAGCATAACCTAATGTACAAATGTAATAAGTTGATAAAAAATTTAATCCAAAGCGTTTGGCAAATAAATTGTAAAAGAATACACCGCATACAAATCCGCCGATTGGTATAAATAATAATGAATGAGTAAACTGCCGATGAAATTCAAGAGTAAGCAGAGGATCACTGCTAGACCTAATAAAAATATCTAGATCTGGTGCCATTCCTGATAAAAAACCAAGTACTGTCACTACTAATATATTTTTGAATTTAGCTGGCTGCTGCGCAACAACGGCAGCTACAGCTCCTTGCGATATAGGGTCCATCTTTTAGTTTCTTATCTCTAATTGTTAATTTTAGTATCGGTCTTCATTACGTTGAAGTAAAAAATTCTTTAAAATTTGTTTTTTCATGGCTTCTGATATTAATTCCTTCAAATGTTTGCAATTATATGAACTATATCTATTTTCATCAAACAAGTTAACTTGCAAAGTTTTTCCATCAAATTTTAATATTGTCATATCTTGCTCTTCATTTTCATTAAAGTCAGTTCCTGAGTAAAAACTACCCAGAATATATTCATACTCAGAGTTTATTTTCTTTTTAAAAATACTGTTGCCATGATTCCATTTATCATTTTTATATATTAAGCCTATTATTTTATCCGTGTAAATTAAATTTATGTTTCTATTTGGTTTGAAATTAAAATTCTTTTCTTCTATTACTCTTTCAAAATTGCATGAGTAAAAGTCCCCATTTGATAAATCATTTAAAATTTTATTTAAATTTTCTTTGTCAGTAAATTTGTATTGTTCTGAACATCCGTATATAAAAATAACTAAAAAGAATACAAGTTTTTTAATATATTTTATTTTTACCATAAATGCTCCGTTTATTTAAAATTTCATTATTTTTTTAAAATATAATTACCACAAACTAGTATATCTAAATTTGTTTTAATAAAGCAGTTGTACGCATCTTGAATACTACAGACTATAGGCTCTCCTCTAACATTAAAACTTGTATTAATAAGTACAGGACAATTTGTTTGCTCATAAAATTCTTTCAGTAAATTATAAAATTTTAAGTTTGTTTCTTTATGTACCGTCTGAATTCTTGATGAGTAGTCAACATGTGTAGTGGCAGGTAAGGACGATCTTTTTATATTAAGTAAATCTATACCTTTTTTATTTTTATCTTTTTCTGAAACTGCAGCAAAATGTTTTTCTAAAATATTTGTTACAAAAAGCATATACGGACTTTCAGAATTAATATTAAACCATTCTTTCAAGTGCTCGTTCATTATAGCTGGTGCAAATGGTCTAAACGATTCTCTAAATTTAATTTTTAAATTCATATTTTTTTGCATAGTTTCTGATCTAGGATCACCTAATATTGATCTTGACCCGAGTGCTCTTGGCCCAAATTCCATTCTTCCTTGAAACCAACCAACTGATTTGCCCATTTTTAGCTCGTTTGCAGTTTGTGTGAGCAATGTCTTATCATCGTACTCATTATAATCTATGTTATTTTTTTCCAGGAAAGATTTAATTTCTATGTTTGAAAAACTTGGTCCCAAGTAAGAGCCTTTCATAGAGTCAGTTTTCTCTATAATTTTTCTTTTCATTTTATATTTTAAATACCATAATGAATATGCAGCTCCTAAAGCTCCTCCGGCATCTCCAGCAGCCGGTTGTACCCAAATATTTTTAAAACCACTTTCTCTTAAAATTTTTCCGTTCGCTACACAATTTAAAGCAACTCCTCCTGCTAAACATAAATTTTCTATATTATATTTTTTATAAAGATTTTTTGTAATTTTCAGCATTACTTCTTCTACAACAGCCTGGATAGATGCGGCGATATCCATATGAAAATCAGTGATTTCACTTTCTGGAATTCTTCTTTCAGCATTAAATAATTTGAGAAAATTTTTACTAATCATTTCTAGGCCTGTTGAATAATTAAAATATTTTTGATCAAGGAAAAAAGATCCATCATCTTTAACATCTATTATTTTTTCTAAAATTAAATCTTTGTATATTGGCTTGCCGTATGGCGCTAGACCCATTACCTTGTATTCCCCTGAATTAACTGTAAAACCAAGAAAATATGTAAAACTTGAATATAATAGCCCTAACGAATGTGGATAGTCGATTTGTCCATATAAATTTAGATTATTTTCTTCACCAATTCCATAAGTGCTCGTAGCCCATTCACCAACACCATCGACAGTTAACACAACTGCTTTTTTGTATGGTGATGGAAAAAATGCGCTTGCTGCATGGCTGTAATGGTGCTCACTGAAATTCAACTTATCGTCAAAATTACACTTATTTTTGTCAATTTTTTTAAGCTCATTAATTATCAGTCTTTTTTGAAATAATTTTTGCTTCAACCATAATGGCATTGCTACTGCGAAGGATTTAAAGCCCCTTGGAGCAAAAGCAATATAAGTTTCCAATAATCTTTCAAATTTCAAAAAAGGCTTTTCAAAAAAAACTATATCATTTACATCTGAGATACTTATATTAGCTTCTTTTAAACAATATTTTATTGCTTCTGTTGGAAAACTTGCATCACCTTTTTTTCTACTAAATCTTTCTTCTTGTGCACAAGAAATAATTTCACCATCTACCAATAGTGCTGCTGCACTATCGTGGTAGTATGCTGAAATTCCTAATATAATTTTCATGATAATTTAGAAAAGAGTGTAAATAAAAGGAGCTAAAGCTGATCCTTCGCTTAAAACAATGAGCGCTCCAAACAAAGCTGATACCAATAAAATTGGGATTAACCAGTATTTTTTTCTCCTAATTATAAATCTTATTAATTCTTTTAAGAAAGCCATAATATTTTATTAAAATTGGTCATTCATATCATTAGGAATATTATTTTCTCTGTTTTGCCAATATGTTTTTTTATTATTTTTTTTTAATTTTAATGAGTCTACTCTAAATATTCTCATAAATAAACCTATCGGAACTACAGTAGTAATGTAAATAAGACACATGATTATTGGATTCATTACTTTTGATATTAATATCGCAAATCTCATCCACTTTTCCATTAAATACTTTAATAATAATTTATTTATAAATATTGATATAGATATGAATATTATAATTGGCACTAAAAAATAGATTGGGATGTAACTTTTAATATAAAAAAAGTATGATATTAATATTAAAAATAATATTATAAATGTAATGCCAAATTTTATTTCTTCTGAGATCTTCATATTTTTTAATTACACTTTATAAAATTTGATTTTTTCATTTTTTTAATAATGTTATTGGCTATTTTATTTGAAAAATATGGATCATAATGAGCCGGGTCTACATATAAATTCC
>CAJXAV010000014.1 GCA_913050095.1 uncultured Gammaproteobacteria bacterium | reverse complement strand
CCTTCAGATATAAATGAATCATTAGTAGTTGAATTATATTCTAAATAAAAGAGGTATTTTATTGTGTCAAATTTTAATAATTTATTAAAACCAAGAATAGTTAATATAGAAAATGTATCGTTAAATAATACCAGAGTAACACTAGAGCCTCTTGAAAGGGGTTTTGGTCATACACTGGGAAGCGCCTTAAGAAGAATTATGCTTTCGTCTATTGTAGGCTCATCCGTGACTGAGTTGTCTATTGAAGGCGTGCAGCACGAATACAGCACAATAGAGGGAATACAAGAAGATGTTATTGATATAATGCTTAACCTTAAAGACGTTGCATTTAAAATGAATGGTAGCAGTAATGCATCATTAAAATTATCTAAAAATGAAGTTGGACAAGTTACAGCTGGAGATATAGAACTAACAGGAGATATTGAAGTTGTAAACCCAGACCATGTAATTGCAAATATTACAACAAAAGGTTCATCACTGAGCATGCAAATAGAAGTTAATGAAGGTATAGGGTATTCGTCCGCAAATCAAAGAAAAGATGATTCAAATAGAATTTTAGGTTCATTATTAATAGACGCGAGTTTTAGCCCAATTAAAAAAGTATCGTACAAAGTTGATTCTGCAAGAGTAGAACAAAGAACAGATTTAGATAAGTTAATTATCGAATTAGAAACTGATGGCACAATTGATCCAGAAGCTTGCATAAGAGAAGCTGCAACAATACTTCATGATCAAGTTTCAGTATTCGTAGATTTAAAAGCAATTGAAGAAACAGAACAAAAACCAGTAGAGGCGGAAATTGATCCAAATTTATTAAGACCAGTAGATGACCTAGAGCTCACAGTAAGATCTGCAAATTGCTTAAAAGCTGAAAATGTATATTATATTGGTGATTTAATACAAAGAAGTGAAAATGAACTATTAAAAACTCCAAATCTTGGGAAAAAATCACTAACGGAAATAAAAGATATACTTGGTACATATGGTCTGTCGTTAGGAATGAAACTTGATAATTGGCCTCCAAGCAACTTACAAGATCAAGATAATCAAGCAAAAAAGTTTTAGGAGAACAAAGTGAGACATAAGTATTCTGGAAGAAAATTAAATAGAACGTCATCACATAGAGCAGCAATGTTTAAAAATATGATGGCCTCGCTTATAGAACATGAAGAAATTAAAACAACATTACCTAAAGCAAAAGAACTAAGAGGCTTTGTTGAGAGACTAATTACTATATCTAAAAATGATACAGTTGCGAAAAGAAGAATTGTTTTTTCAAGAATAAGATCAAAAGAAGCGGTTTTAAAATTGTTTGAAGAACTTGGGCCACGGTTCAAGCAAAGACCTGGTGGTTATACAAGAGTTTTAAAATGTGGTTATAGAGCAGGTGATAAGGCCCCAATGGCAATTGTTCAACTAGTAGATAAAAAAGAAGAAGTTACAGAAGAATCCAAAGAAGAATCATAATATATCTTTTAAATATTTTCCTGTAAAAGACTTCTTGTTTTTGGCAATTTTTTCAGGTGTCCCTTCATCAATAACAGTCCCACCCTTGGAGCCACCTTCTGGACCCATATCAATTATCCAATCTGAAGTTTTAATCACATCTAAATTATGTTCAATAATTACAATAGTATTGCCCTTGTCTCTAAGCTTATAGATAATTTTTAACAGCTGGCTTATATCATGGAAATGCAATCCTGTTGTTGGTTCATCAAATATATATATAGTTTTACCAGTGTCTTTTTTAGATAATTCTTTTGCAAGTTTTACTCTTTGTGCTTCACCACCTGACAAAGTTGTAGCATTTTGACCAACTGTTATATATGACAAGCCTACATCCACAAGTGTTTTAAGCTTTCTTTTTATTGTAGGCACACTGTCAAAGAATATGAATGCTTCTTCAACTGTCATATCTAAAACTTCAGCAATATTTTTATTCTTATACAATATCTCAAGTGTTGAATTATTATATCTTTTACCTTTGCAGATATCGCATTGCACATAAATATCAGGTAAAAAATGCATTTCAACTTTAATCACCCCATCTCCATGGCAAGACTCACATCTTCCACCTTTTACGTTAAAACTAAACCTTCCAGGATTATATCCCCTTGACCTAGATTCTTGCGTAGCTGAAAATAAATCTCTTATAAGTGTAAATAATCCAGTATATGTTGCAGGGTTAGATCTTGGTGTTCTACCAATAGGACTTTGATTAATTTCTATAATTTTATCAAGGTCTTCCCATCCATTAATATTTTTTACATTTCCAAATGCATTACTATTTTTATTTATTTTGTTACTTAAAAACTTATATAAGGTTTCGTTTATTAATGTAGATTTTCCAGAGCCAGAGACCCCGGTAACGCATGTAATTAATCCAATAGGTATACTTGTATCAAGATCTTTAAGATTATTTGAGGAGGCGCCAGATATAATTATTTTTTTATTTGTGGGAGGAACTCGATTCACAGGGACTTCAATTATTTTTTTCCCAGAAATGTACATTCCTGTAAGAGAGTTTTTATTTTTTTCAATATTTTTTGGTGTGCCGCTAGCAATAATTTCTCCGCCATTAGAACCAGCACCAGGTCCTATATCAATAACATAATCAGCTGCACGTATTGTACATTCATCATGTTCTACAACAATTACGGTATTACCTAAATCTCTTAGGTTGTACAATGTATCTATAAGTTTATCGTTGTCGCGCTGATGAAGTCCTATAGATGGCTCATCTAAAATATATGTAACACCAACAAGTCCGGCACCGATTTGACTTGCTAGCCTTATCCTTTGATTTTCACCACCAGACAAGGTTTCAGCACTTCTATCTAGACTAAGATAATTCAACCCAACATTATTCAAAAAACCTAATCTAGAAGAGATTTCAGATATTAGTTTGTCAGCTATTTTTTTTCTTTTTCCAGATAAAGTTAGTTTTTTAAAGAAAATTAAACATTCTTCAATTGGCATTATTGAAATATCTGAAATATTAAACTTATCGATCAGAACGTTTCTAGCATCTTCAGACAGCCTTGTACCGTTACAGTTTCCACAAGTTTGCTTTGACAAATATTTATTTAATTCATCTCTAACAAAATTTGATTCTGTATTATTATATCTTCTTTCGAAATTATTAATTACACCTTCAAAAACTTGAGATTTATAAATTTTTTTTCCAGAATTATTATAATACGTAAATTTTATCTCTTCATTTTCAGTTCCATACAAAATCATATTCTGAATTTTTTTTGAAAGGGAGGAGAAGGGTTTCTCTGTATCAAATTTATAATGATTTGAAAGAGATTTAATTATTTGATAGTAGAATTCATTTCTCTTGTCCCATCCTTTAATAGCCCCATTTGATAAACTCAATTCCTTATTAACAATTTTATTATCGTCAAAAAATTGATTAACTCCTAGGCCATCACATTCACTACATGCACCAACTGGACTGTTGAAAGAAAATAATCTTGGTTCTAATTCGTTTATGCTATAACCACATTGTGGACATGCAAATTTGGAAGAGTAACTTTCATTCTTATCTTTATCTACAGAATAGATTGTTACCAAATCATTTTTATAGTTTAATGCTGTTTCAATAGACTCTGTGATTCTTATTTTCGAATCTTTATTAATTTTTAATCTATCTACCACTAATTCAATTGTATTATTTTTTTTTGGGTCAATTGTTGGAATTTCGTTTATATTATAAATTGTGTTATTTATTCTTAATCTTACAAAACCTTTCATCTTTACATCTTCAATAATATTTTTATGCTCTCCTTTTCTATTTTTTACTATTGGTGTCAATATTATTATTGGCTCATCATTGCTATAACTGCTGTATAGTTCTTCTACTATTTCAGATGCTGACTTTCCCTCTAAGCTTTCTTTGTGTTTAGGACATATTGGTGTCCCTGCTCTTGCAAATAATAGTCTTAAATAATCATGAATCTCTGTAATTGTACCAACCGTTGATCTCGGATTATGTGATGTTGTTTTTTGCTCTATTGATATTGCTGGAGAAAGACCTTCTATATGGTCAACATCTGGTCTTTCCATTCTAGTTAAAAACTGTCTTGCATACGCTGATAATGACTCAACATACCTTCTCTGACCCTCTGCAAATATAGTATCAAAAGCTAGTGTTGATTTGCCTGACCCTGATAGCCCAGTTATCACAACCAATTTGTCTCTTGGTATGACTATGTCTATATTTTTTAAATTATGGCTTCTAGCGCCCTTAATTACTATATTCTGCATTTACATATGATATTATTATGGAACCAACTGCATAGAATATATCTACTTAATTGAAAGGTATAGTACTAATTGCACATATATGAATAATGTTTATATAAAAGGAGTAACAAATATGGCTGGTGTAAATAAGGTAATCATTCTTGGGAGGTTAGGTGCTGACCCTGACTTAAGATCATCACCTTCAGGTGTTACATCATGCAATTTAAGTATAGCAACTTCACAAAGTTGGACAGATAAATCATCAGGAGAAAAAAAAGAAAAAACAGAATGGCATAGAGTTGTATTCTTCGGAAGGCCAGCAGAAATTATTGATCAATATGTGAAAAAAGGACAAGAACTTTATGTTGAAGGAAGTCTCTCAACAAGCAAATATGAAAAAGATGGTATTGAAAGATATACGACTAATATAATTGGATCATCTTTTAATTTTATTAGCGGATCTGGAGGAGCTTCATCTGCTTCAAATTCTAATCAATTTGAGGATAATAATATGAATCAAAGTCCGAGTAGTAGTCAAGAAAGTTCTAACAAAGATGACTTTGAGGACGACATACCTTTTTAAATCAAATTAAAAAATAATTTTCAATGATTTTATATTTATTTTTATTCATAATAATATTTTCTTTTATTGGAACATATTGTATTGAGAAAGTTTTTCTAAAATATAATTTTTTTATAGATCACCCAAATACTAGAAGCTCACACATTGAAGCAAAACCAACAGCCGGTGGTTTAGCCATAATTTTTTCATTTTTTTTATTTATATTAATATCAAAATATATTTATATGGTAGAAACAAATGAATTTTTTATTTTATTTATAGCATTACTACCTATAATTATCATTGGGTTAATTGACGATTATAATGAAATAAATATCTTTATTAGATTGCTCGTACAGTTTTTTTCAGCATCTTTAATTATATATTTCTTCCAAATACATAATAATATTTTTGGTGTAAGTTTATATTCTCAATCTTCTTTTATAATAATTACTTTTTCTATAATTCTATCTGTTTGGCTTATGAATTTATTTAATTTTATGGATGGTATAGACGGTTATGCTGCGTCAGAGTGTATTATTGTGTCAGCTTTTGCAGCCTTAATTGCTTACATGAACGACTCTAGTAGTTTAGTATTTATTTATTTATTAGGTCTAAGCCTATCAAATATTGGTTTCCTAGTTAGAAATTGGTACCCCGCAAAGATTTTTATGGGTGATACAGGAAGTGTATCATTAGGTTGTATTTTAGCTTTTTTTATATTTTACAGTGCGTCTGAATCAATCATAAGTATTTATACTTGGCTTGTTCTTCTTTCGGTATTTATATCTGATGCGACTTATACATTGTTTGTAAGGATAGTTACGAAAAAGAATATATCTAAACCACATCTTACTCATGGTTTTCATATTTTAACAAAAATTAAAAATTCCCATTTATACACAGTAAAAGCAATGATTGTGATAAACTTTTTCTGGGTTTTGCCATTATCAGTTTTATCTAATATATTTATGGATTATCATATAATAATTGCATTTGTGGCATATTTGCCTTTACTGGTATATCTAATTAAAATTGGAGCCGGACTAGAGAATTATAGAACAACATGAAAAAAAAGTATTATATTGAAACACAAGGCTGTCAAATGAACGAGTACGATAGCGATAAAATGAAAGATTTGCTTAAAAAAAATATGGATTTTGAGCCAACCTTAGCAAAAGAAGAGGCCGATATACTTATCGTGAACACTTGCTCAATAAGAGAGAAAGCTCAAGAAAAAGTTTTTTCACTTTTAGGACAATGGAGAAAACTTAAAAACAAAAAACCAGATTTAGTTATAGGCGTAGCAGGATGCGTAGCATCTCAAGAGAGTAGTGAAATATCTTTAAGAGCTCCTTACGTTGATATGGTAATAGGGCCACAAACAATTCACAGACTTCCAGAAATATACAAAGACTCATTAAAATCAAATAAAACAGTAATTGATGTTGAATTTCCATTGATAGAAAAGTTTGATAACCTTCCATCTGTAACCGAAGCAAAATTTTCCGAATTTGTAACTATAATGGAAGGCTGTAGTAAATATTGCTCATACTGCGTTGTTCCATACACAAGAGGAACGGAAGTAAGTAGGCCACTTAATGATATATTGGAAGAAATAGATATATTGGTAAAAAATGGTACAAAAGAAATTATTTTATTAGGGCAAAATGTCAATGCATATTTTTATGACGATGGAAAAGGAAATTTTGTTAACTTTGGTTTGCTATTATTCTATATTGCAAGAAACAAGGGTATAAAGAGAATAAGATATACCACATCTCATCCAAATAACTTTGATGAGCAAACTTTTTTAGCATACGAAAAAATACCACAGCTTGTAAGTCATTTACATTTACCAATACAAAGCGGCTCAGATAGAGTATTAGCAGCAATGAAAAGAGGTTATACAGTTTTAGAGTATAAATCTATAATAAGGAAACTTAAAAAAATTAGGCCTGAAATGACATTTTCTTCAGATTTTATAGTTGGCTTTCCTGGAGAAACTGATAATGATTTCTCACAAACAATAGAATTAATTAAAGAAATTGAATTTGAACAATCATATAGTTTTATATATAGCAAAAGACCGGGTACCCCTGCAGCGTCATTAGAAGATAATATTAGTGAAGATAAGAAAAAAGAAAGACTTAATTATCTGCAAAGTACAATTAATAGTCTTTCAAAAGAAAGGTCTAAGTCGATAATTGGAAAAAATGTTGAAATTCTTGTTGAAGGAGTATCATCAAAATACAATGACATGGTAACCGGAAGAACTACAAATAATAAAATTATAAACATTCCGGGTACAGAAAAGTTAATTGGCAAATTATTAAAGATTCATGTTACTGAATTAAATAATAAGACTCTTAAAGGAGAAGTGCTAACAACATAATAATTTATGGATAAAATTGAAATTACATTAGAGCCACAAGATAACAACAAATTACTAAATTTGTGTGGTCCTTTAAATAATAATATTAAAGAAATTGAGCTTCGCTTTGATGTTGAGATAAATCAACGTGGTAATTTATTTAATTTTTTAGGGGATAAAAAAAATATTAAATTTGCATCAGAAGCCTTAAAAAACTTATATAAATCAATAGATAATGAGGAGTTATCTATAGATTCATTAAGAGAATTTTTGCATCAACCAAATTCATTGGGCAGTAGAGCAGAAGAAATAGATAGTTTAGACTATCAAGAATTAACTCTAAAAAATTATAAATTAAAAATATCAAATAAAAGTCAAAAAAACTTTGTCGATTGTATAAATAGAGATGACATTGTTTTTTCAATTGGTGCTGCAGGATCAGGAAAAACTTTTTTAGCGATAGCTTCTGCATTATATTTTTATGAATCTGGGCTTGTAAAAAAAATTATTCTGGTTAGGCCTGCTGTTGAAGCTGGTGAGAAGCTTGGCTTTCTGCCTGGTGATTTATCACAAAAGATCGACCCATATCTAAGACCAATGTATGACGCTTTAAACACAATGATGGATACTAATGTGCTTAATAAAATGATTGATCAAAATGTTATAGAAGTAGCACCACTAGCATATATGCGTGGTAGAACGTTAAACAATTGTTTTATAATTTTAGATGAAGCACAAAATAGTACCAAAGAACAAATGAAAATGTTTCTTACAAGGTTAGGAAAAAAATCTAAAGCAGTTATCACTGGAGATATAACACAAATTGACTTACCAAATGCATTTTCTGGCTTAGTTCATGTAATACCTTTGATTAAAGAAATTCCTGGAATTAGCGTATGTGATTTCACTAACGATGATGTAATGAGACATCCTTTAGTTAAAAAGATAATTAAAGCTTATGAAAATAAAACATAATGATAAAATGCCTTCTTAACAACCAGATACTAAATGAATATGTTCCAAATAAAAGCTCGTTCAATAAATGGTTATATGCAATTGATTTCAAAAAAGACGCTGAACTTAATATCAAAATTGTAAATCCTGAAGAAATGAGAAATTATAATAAAATATATAGAAATATTAACAAGGTGTCTGATACTCTTGCCTTCCCTACAGAGAAACATGTAATAGAAAATAAAGTTATCTTAGGTGATATTGTTATGTGTGCAAATAAAATAAATGAAGATGCAATAGAATATAATAAAAAAAAAGTGGAAAGGTGGGCGCACTTAACTATCCACAGCGCATTGCATTTGATAGGCTACACTCATGATAATCAAGATGAACAAGATAATATGGAAAATATGGAAATAGATATTTTAAAGAAATTTAGTATTCTAAATCCATATAACTTTTAAAAAAATATGAATATTTTAAAAAAAATTATAGAAAGAATATATGAGAATAATTTAAATAAAAATAAAATTATTAGTCAATTACGAAGGTACCACGATAAGAAGTACATAAATATGGAGCTTTTGTCGATGTTGCTTGGAGTATTTAAAGTTCAAGAAACAAGAGTTAAAGATATTATGATACCAAGAACCAATATGGTAATAATTAAAAAAAATTCTTCTATAGAAGAAATCTTACCATTAATAATAAAGTCTTCTCATTCTAGATTTCCAGTTATTTTAGAAAACAAAGACGAAATTGTTGGTATTTTATTAGCAAAGGATCTTTTACGATATGTAAATAAAAGAAACGATAGTTTTAATATTGAGGAAATTATAAGACCAAGTGTAATTATTCCAGAAACAAAAAAATTAAATGTACTGCTTAGCGAATTCAAATCCGGAAGAAACCACTTAGCAGTTGTAGTAGATGAATATGGCGGTGTGTCAGGTTTAATAACAATTGAAGACGTGTTAGAACAAATTGTTGGTGATATAATAGATGAACACGATAATGTGCAAGTAAATAATAATATAAAAAAGATTAAAAACTCTTTATATACAGTCGACGGATCAACAACTCTTGAGCAATTTAATGAGTTTTTCAAATGTAATTATAATAGTGATAAATATGACACAATAAGCGGTCTTCTTATTGAAAAGCATAAAAGCCTTCCTAAAACACATGATATTATAAAAGTTGATAAATTTAAGTTCCAAATAAAAATATCGGATCAAAGAAGAATTAGAAGTATACAAGTTGAAACAAAATGATAATTCAGGGCCTATAAATGAAATATATAGTTTGTTTTTTTATTGGCAGTTTATACACTTTGTCATTTTCACCATATAATATACAAATATTATCAGTTGTGAGCATTGTAACATTTTTAATGTTGCTTGATCTAGATAACATTAAAGACGCAATTATAAAATCATCATTATTTGCATTTGGTTATTTTTTAATAGGTACATATTGGTTACAAAATGTAATAAGTTCTTATTCTGATGCAAATAATTTTTTAAATATATTTTTTTTATCAATTTTTATAATATATTTGTCATTATATTTTGTATTACCAATTATTTTTGCTTGTATCTTAAAAAAAAAGTTGGGTTTTGATGAAGGATTTATATTAATCATTCTTTCTGTATTAATTACCATTTTTGAAATTTTTAGATCTTTATTTTTTACAGGTTTTTCCTGGTTTAATTTTGGACAATCAGGCATAGCAACTCCTTTTATAAGTTTTTATCCCGTAATTGGTGTGCATGGAGTAACTTTCTTAATATTTTTAATTTCAGTTGTAATTTTAAATATTATTAAAAATAGTAATAAAAAATTTTTTTTATCTATAGTAATATTTCTATTCGTAACACATATTTCAATATTCTCAAAGGATTGGACTATTGAAGGGAATGAAAAAATAAATATCTCGATAATTCAGCCAAATAACGAAAATAAACTTTCTTATACAAAAAATGAAATTAAAGAGAGAATGGATGATTTGTACACAATTACTTTGGGCTTAAATAATATTGCACCTGATATTATTTTATGGCCAGAAGCAGTTATTCCAGTTCCTTTTAATAATATCAATAAGAATTATTATGATTCTATAAGAAAAAAAATTTCAAACACATCAGTTTTAGTAGCCGGCAGTTTTTTTCTTGATAATAATATTTATTATAACTCTATTATAAATATTTCAAACCCTAATAATATCTATCATAAGAAGCATCTTGTTCCTTTTGGAGAATATTTACCTTTTAGAAATTTTTTGTCTAGGCTTTATTCTTACGTTAACTTATCCTTTCAAGACATAACAACAGGTGAAACCCCTAATAATATAAAAGTTGGAAAATTTGAAGCTTACGCATCTATTTGTTACGAAAGTATATTTTCTTTGTCATCTCTTGTAAAAAATAGTAAAAGTAGCTTTATTATTAATGTTTCAAATGATGGTTGGTTTGGCGACTCTCTTGCTCCATATCAGCATCTAGACGCTTTACGACTTAGGTCAATTGAAAACCAAAGATATTCTATTAGGGCTGCAAATAGTGGTATTTCAGCAGTCATATCTCCGTCTGGAGATTTATTAAAAAATATTCCTTTTCAAAAAAAAGGTGTTATAAATGCAGAGATCATTGAAAGGAACGGATATACGCCTTTATCTCAACATGGATACAAAATATTATATTTGTTTATGTTCTTAATTTTTCTTTATAGTGCAATATTTTTTAATAGAAAAGCCTTTAAAATTTAATTATTCGTATTGTCGAATTTAATTAAATTTACAATATTATTAACGTTATTCTTGGAGATGCTTGAACTTCTTGCAGTATTATCTTCACATAAAGCTCCTCTAAACCCCATATAGTTAGGATTTAATTTTATTAATTCCTTGATGTGAGTTTCGTTAATAGATCCAGCCACACCTGTAACCAAACCAAGCTTTCTAGCAGATTTTAAAAAATCATCAATATCATCATATGTCACAAAATTAAATAAGTTACCAGATTTCTTTTTTGATGTATCAACCATCACACCATAAAAATTAGAATTTTTAAGTTGTATAATTTCTTCATTCGTTGGAAGAAACCTATCGGCAAAAAAAACTGCAATTAGTTTTTTATTTGATTTAATATTACATAAAGTTTCAACATAGCTATTTTCATAGACACCGATCTTTATAAAATCAATATTTGTTGATGAAATTTCTTTAACGTTTTTTGATATTAAATTAATATTATTTGGTAAATCCCCTACAGTTGAACTAGTAAGTTTTCTTTGGCCAACATATTCAACTATTTTTTCAATATCATTTTTACATAATCTTCCTAAAGCACCATTTGAGGGATCCTTAAGATCAATAATATCAACTTCTGTATTTAGTATAAGTTTTGCTTCAGATAAATCTTTTATGCTTGCTAAAATTTTTGACATTTTACTTATTTTTATCCCTATATTTATTTATATAATCCATTAACCACTCCCAAGCTTCAATTTCATTTTCACCAGCTGTTTTATCTATTGATATTTTAAGGTACTTAATTTCATCATCAATTTTTTTATCATCTATAATACCAAGTCTAGATGCAAGTATACATAGTTCTATAACTGCAGATTTTGCTCTGTTAAATCCGTAATACATTTTATGTATTTCTTCATGTACTGGCTCACATATTATAGTTGGTCTTTTTTGATCATTCTCAACTTTTTTCACAACAAATTCTGTATGCGAAATACAGTTCTTAATTCTCGAGCAATCTATTTTTTTAGCATTTTCATAACCTATTACTATATTTTTTTTTGTTATAGCCGATGCAAATAACCTAACATCATCAATATAGTTTATTACTCCTGAATTATTTCTAATAATATTATCTAATGAAGTAGACGGTTTAAAAGGTTTTATTTTTAGAACTTTGTTATCGATGTATATCCCAAGAGGGGAGGATTTAATTGAATTATCTATATTTTTCGTAGTAACAATTGTCTCTCTTACATATGTCATTTTAATCCTTCTTATTTTCTTTAATTTTTCTCATTGTGTGCCCAGCTGTCTTGAATCTCATCAGATCATCTTCAGATATATCAACTGAGCATCCCCATTTCAATAATTCATCCTGATCATACCTCTTACCTAATTGATAGGCAATTTCTGCTCTTGCTAATTCCATTCCAAGATAGTACGCATGCCCGTCGTCATTTTTAATATCTAGGTATTGATAAAATTCAGCAGCATCTTTTTCAGTATAAAAATTGCTGTTATTAAATACATGAATACCGTCATCATTCACATATATTCTATAGTTTTTATCTTTTACATTTTTCCACATTTCTTTAAGTTCATTTGTTTTATATGGAAAAGGTTTTCTTTCGTGAAGATTCAAAAGTTTATTTGAAATATCTTTTGGAGGCATGCTATATTTTTTTGTTGAATACATTATTCTTCTTGCAAAATTTCCCTCAATAATAGCTTTATTGCAATGTTCGCTTACTTGCGTACACAATGCGTAATTTATATTCAATTCAGATGTTATGCCAAATAAAAGGGCATTCATGCCTGCTGTGTCAGCATGCGTCAATTCAGTTAGATTTCCAATTCCCATCATTACTTCAACACTCGGAAAATTTTTTCTTAAATTTTGATATCTCACTATCGAATCAGTAAAACCAAAATTAATAGGTTCAAGTATGGAATCTGCGATGAATTGCTTATTA
This sequence comes from uncultured Gammaproteobacteria bacterium, assembly GCA_913050095.1. Taxonomy (GTDB): domain Bacteria; phylum Pseudomonadota; class Gammaproteobacteria; order Poriferisulfidales. The sequence goes on along the minus strand of CAJXAV010000014.1, from coordinate 20,282 downwards.
TCTTTTAATAATTTATTAATTAATTTATAGAAATTTTTTTCCTCTTGTGGATAATCTGGAATAATTACTGGAATTGAGTCAACTTCATCCATAACCCAAATAGATTTTTCCTGAAGGCTTAGCAAAAAATCTGCTCCTGCGTTTGCACCGGCTATTAAATTATCAGTGTCAAGTGAGTCTACACTCACTATAAAATCTTGATTCTTTAATTCTTGAATTGTTTCAGATAAATGATCAAATTTTGTACTAGGCAAGCAACCAATATCAATAATATCTGCGCCATCTTTTTTATATAAAAAGGCTTGATCTAGTATTTCTTCGATACTCATATTTGGTGCCTCAGTTATTTCACCAATAATTTTTGTATCATACTTACTTAGATCAAGATCTTTTCCTTGCATACCTAAAAAGCCAGGAATATCTTTAAGTTCTTCGGGACCTCTTAAGCATTTTTTATTTGAGAATTTTTCGAGTTCTTCTATATTTCCTCTGCAACGCCCTGGAATAATTATTTTTGTAGCTTTACTTATATCATCTAACTTTATCTTTTTTATGATAATTTTTATTGTTGCTAATGCAGCAACATTTACTCCAATATCGATAACATCATAGGTAAATTTATTTTTAGAGCTAATATCAGACAAAACCTTTTCTAAGGATATTTTAGCTAATTTTCCCGTTAAAAATACTAAGTGATCTGTCATAAAGTTATATTCTAAGTTAAATGTGTATTTTATTTTGTTTTTGCATAATGTACACTATTAAAAATTAAATAATTCAATTAGTTCATATGATAGGTGTTTTAGGTGGTAGCTTTGATCCAATACATTTTGGGCATATTAACCCATTAAATGAACTGTCGGAACTTATTAAGTTCACTGAAATTAGGCTAATTCCAACGTACATATCGCCAGTAAATAAATCTTTTCATGCTGATGAAAATCATAGATATAACATGGTATCAATAATATCGTCATCTGGTGAAAATAATTTCGTAGCTGATAAATCTGAAATTATCAAAAAAGGTATTTCTTATAGTTATGAAACTATTAAAAATATAAAGAAAGAAAGAAATAATGAAGATATATGTTTAATAATGGGATTAGATGTATTTCTTAATATTGAATCTTGGTATAATTATGAAGGTATAATCAAAGATGTTAGTATAATCGTTATTAATAGACCAAATTTTGATACAAAAAGTATAGAAAGCATGAGTTCTGAGATATTAGATAAGACAACTTCTGACTTCAAACTATTTATGAGCAACAAAGAAAAAAATATTTTTATTTATGAAACTGCATCATATAATATATCATCAACTGATATTAGAAATGCGATATCAAAAAAAGAAAGTGTAAAAGGAAAAATACCTGGTTCAATAATGTCGTATATAAAAAGAAATAAGCTTTATTTGGAAGATTATGAGTAAAAAAGATATAGACATAGTAAAAAATATTGTTATTGAATCTTTAGAAAATCTTAAAACACAGGATATTGTAATAATAGATGTAAGTAAAAAATCTAATTTTACAGATTTTCTTTTTATAGGTACTGGTACGTCATCTACCCATATTAAAGCAATAGGCAGTGAGGTAACAGAAAATATTAAAAAAAACGGTTATGGAAGATTTATAAAAGGTGTCGAATCTAACGGTGAATGGATATTGATTGATCTATTTGATGTTGTAGTCAATATAATGCTAAATGAAACAAGAGATTTTTATAGCCTTGAGAAATTATGGTCATCAGATAGTTCCTATAGTTCAAAATCTAGTATTGCATAGAAAATGAAAATTTTTGTTATTACAATATGTAATAAAAATGACAATTATTTAAATGATATTATAAAAAAATACAGTGATTTAATAGATAATTTTTACAAAATTACATTTATAGATATAAATTTTAAACAAAAAAAAGTTAAAAAAAATTTATATGAAAAAGAATACAAAAAAGCAGTATCATTAATCAAACCACAGTCTTACGTTGTTGCATTGGATGAGCAGGGCAAAAATCAAAATTCCTATAAATTTTCTGAAAAAATAGAATATGTGTCCGAAAATTTTGTCAATTTATATTTCATAATTGGTGGCCCAGACGGGCTTACAGAATACATAAAAAAAGAGGCAAGCGAAATTATGTCCTTATCTAGCTTAACATTTCCTCATCATTTAGCTAAAGTAATACTATCTGAGCAAATTTATAGATCAATATGTATAATGAACAATCATCCGTATCATAGGTCCTAGTAATGAATAATATCTTAAGATATATAATGATTATCATAATTAGCTATATTGCTATATCCTTAGGGACCGCAAGGATATTCATATCTAATATGGATATGAATACTAAATATATCCAGGAATTAATCAAAAACAGCAAAAATCTAAATATTGAAGTAGACGATATAAAAGGTGATTGGAAAGGTTTGTATCCGTCGATAAATCTTACGTTGAAGAGTAATGGTAATAAGAGTCAATTTCAATATCCAGAAAATATTGAACTGAAAATTAATATATATAAATCCATTATTTATCTTAAACCCGTGATCAATTCTGTATATGTAGAAAATATTTATTATAAAAATAGCATTGAAAAAATAATAAAAATATTTTCAGAAAACAAAAATTCAGACTTTGTTTTAGTAGAGAGTATTAATGTAAAAAATTCTAATTTTTTAATAGATTATAAAAATAATGTTATAGATCTTAAGAATACAAATATTTCGGTAAATAGAAATTCAATTATAATCGAATCTAATATTGACGAAAATAAAAAATTAATAGCAGAAGTTGACAATATAAAAATTAAAAAAAATAAAATTTTAAACCTTGATTATAAATTTAATATAATTGGAAAATTTGATTATGATTTTAAAAAATTTTTAAATAAACACAATATAAGCATAGATGACTCAAATATAAAAATAATAGCACAAGGAAGTTATCAAGATAACGTATTTAAAAATAATAAATTACATTTTAATACTATTGATGAATCAAGGATAATAATTGATAGAAATGAATTTATAAATTTAGATGGTGATTTAATTTTTACTGGAGATTTTAAGAATTTTGTTAATTTTGAATTATCAAATATAAGTTTTAAATCAAAAAATAATAATAATTATTTAATAAATAAATCTGCTTTTTCAATTAATTTAATTAATAAAAATGTGTCCTTATTTGTAAATTCCATATTTTTAGATTCCAGAAAATTGTATGAAGATTTTATTTTTTCAAATACTTTCAAAAATAATTTTTTGGGAAATTTTGAAAATATAGTTGCTAAATTTAATGCAAATTCACCTATAAATGATTTTTATATTTCTTCAGATATTAGAAACGCTAATATAAACACTAGCTCCGGATATGTTAAAAATTTCACTGGAAATATTAAATCATCAAATAACTTTACTGATATTTATTTTGATTCAAAAAATGTTGAGTTAAGTTTTAATTCTTTCATTAGAAAGACTCCATACTTCGATAGTGTTAGTGGTAGTATAAAAATTAATAACTATAGTTCGCCAGATATTTATTTTTCAAATCTTAGATTTAGTGATAAAAATATTGATATAGCGGTATATGGAAATATAAATAATTCTGAAGACTCAATTAATATTCTTTCAGAAATAAATTTTGTCGATATGAAGAATATTACAGATTATATGCCAGCAAGTTTTATATCAAAAAAATCTTCTAGATGGTTTAAAAATGCCTTTAAAAATGGTGTTGCGAATAACGCAAGGATTTTAATTAATGGTAATTTAAAGAAATATCCTTTCTATAGTGACTATTCAGGCATATCTTATGCAATATTCCCAATATCTAACTTAGATGTAGATTATAAGCATGGCTGGATACCTTTTAGTGGAATAAATGGTACTGCATATTTTAAAAAGAGAAATGCTTTTTTTATGTCTGAGGATTTTAAAGTTTTAAATACTTATGCTAAAAATCCAAATATTTATATAGATAATGTAAAAGACGCAGAACTTGAAATATCAGGAAACTTAAATGGCCCAATAAACGATCTTATAAATTATTCAAATGCAGCAAGTCTTACAAACATATCAAAAGACAAACTAAGTAGTATAGATGGTGAAACAGAAACTAAATTTTATATGAAAATATGTTTCAATGGAAAAGAAAATGAATATAAAAGCCAAATAAAATTAAAAAATATTTCATATATTATTAATCAGAAAAATATTCTGAATAAAATATCAGGAACAATAAAATACAATAATGGAAATTTTTTTACGAAGGATGGAAATTATATCGAGGCCAAATATAATAAAAAGGATATAAGAATTAATTTAGAAACTAATAAAGATAAAAACTTTATTGTCACAGGAAGTCAAAAATTAGACATACAAGAATATGTTAAAAATAAAATTTTAGAAAAAAGAATAATTGGAAAATCAAATTGGGATTATAAAATAATAATTCCTGGTTTTCAAAACAAAAAAGATAATATACTTGTATCAGCTAAATCAAAATTGAACGGAACTGAGTTAATTTTTCCATCACCATTTAGAAAAAATAAATTAGATAATTTTAATACTGTCTTGAAATTTAACTTAATTGATGGTTCTCCAAAAAATATTAAGATAAAGTATAATGATCTATACGCTGAATTTAACGATCTGGAAAATTTTGTTGGTTATATTGATTTCTCAGGTCGCAAACAAAATATTCCAAAAAATAATTTTAGTATTTATGGAACAATAGAATATCTAGATCTTCTTGAATGGAAAAATATTGATTATAATAAATCTAATAATAATTTTCTTTTAAATATAAATACTATTAATTTAAAATTTAATAAATTTAAGTACAAGGATTTTATTTTAAATAATTTTTCTATTGTTGGATTTAATGATGGTAAACACTTTATTTTTACAAATATAAATACAAATTCAAATTTTCTTACTTTGTCTTCTAGTGGTAAAGTTGAGTTCGATAACATTTCAACTTTTAAAATTAATTTAAAAAGCAATAATTTAGAAAACCTTCTAAACCTTTGGAAAATTGAGCATGGCCTTCGCAAATCATCTGTAAATGCTGAATTTGATATAAATTGGAAAGGTGGATTATTTGACTATGAGATTGGCAAAGTTGACGGTAAATTTTCAACAAATATGCTTGATGGTAGGATTAAAAAAGTTGGTAATAGGGCGACTCGTATTTTTGGTCTTTTAAATATTGATTTGTTAGTAAAAAGATTATCACTAGATTTTGATGATGTTACAAAAAATGGTTTTTATTTTAATTCTTTAAATGGTGATTTTAGAATAAATAATGGTAATATATTTACAACAAATCTAATTATTAAAGGCCCATCAGCAGAATTATTAACTGTTGGAACAACTAATATTATAAATGAAACATATGACATGCAAGTTATAGCGAGCCCAGAATTTGGAGATACTTTGCCTGCTATTGCACTATTAGGTGGTCCTATTACAGCAGCAGCTACATATGCTGCTGAAAAACTTGCAAAAGCTTTTGGAAAAGATATAAATGATTTGATAAAAATTAAATATAAGGTTACTGGAACTTGGGATAATCCGATAATCAAGATTATAAAAAAAGACTCAAGTGTTTTTGAAAATATAGAGGATTTATTTAAGTGAAAAATTTTAAAGTATCATGTGTTCAAATAGCATCGGGGCCAAATATAGAAGCAAATTTATTGGAGACTAGTAAATATATAGAAAAAGCTAAAGATGCTGGAGCAAAATTAGTAGTTTTACCAGAAAATTTTGCAATCATGGCAGCAAATGATCAAATGTATTTAGAATTTAAAGAAGAATTTGGTAGGGGTAAAATACAAGATTTTATAAGTGGTGAAGCTTTAAAAAATGACTTATGGATAATCGCTGGAACAATACCAATTAGTTCGAATAAAAAAAACAAAGTTTATTCAAAATCTATTATTTTTAATAATAAAGGAGAAATTATATCTTCTTATAACAAAATTCATTTATTTGATGTAAATATTTTAGAAACAAACGAAAAGTATAATGAGTCAGATGTATTTATAAGTGGAAATTCTATTGAGATTGTAGAAACGCCTTTTTGTAAAATTGGTATTGCTATTTGTTATGATTTAAGATTTCCAGAGTTATTTAGGTTGCTAACTGAAAAAGGCGCTAACTTAATATGTGTGCCTGCTGCATTTACATCATTTACTGGTAAAGCACATTGGGAGTATTTAGTAAGATCAAGAGCTATTGAAAATCTATCATACATTGCTGCTAGCGCCCAAGGTGGTTATCATGTTAATGGGCGTGAAACTCATGGCAACTCTTTAATTGTTAATCCTTGGGGAGAAATTTTGTCAATTAAGAAAAATGGGGCGGGGATAGTTACTTCTGAAATAGATTTAAATTACCAATCAAATTTAAGAAAAAATTTTCCATGCTTAGATCATAGAAAAAAAATTAAGTAGATTGAATTTATTTGATAGAGATTATTTCTGATAGAACAATTCTTAATCTTTCATCGCCTTTTTTTATTATTTTAGTTTGAATCATTAAGTTATGATGATTTTTCGAAAAAAAATATTTATTTGTTTTTTTCCCTGATTTGTATTCAGCTGTAAAACCTTCATATTTGATATTATTTATATTTATAGTTTGATTATCTTTAAAAGAATAATTATAAGTTTTTAGCCTGCCTTTAGATATAGTTTCAAAACTATTATCAATATTTGGGTAACTATTCATAATTTTGACAAGCATGAGAAGCGGATCATGTATATCCTTTTTTGAATTTATTACTAGCGCCATATCTTCATTTGTACCTTCATCTTGTAAAATTATTTCTTTACTAGAGTTATATGAAATTTTGTATGAAGATTTATTATCTTTGTAAAAGTAATTTAATGGTATGTACTTATTGTCTTTAATTTGTATAGTAGATCTTTCATGCCTATAATCTCTGCTACCAAGTTTTGCCAAGATATTTCCATCATACAATGTATCAATTTCTATTCTATCCTTGTCCTTTGTAATTTTTAAATACATTTCACCAGCTTTAATATTCTTGTAATAAAATTTATATTTTGCTTCAATATAAGAATAGTTAACATTGTTTGCATTTGCGCTATGAAGAAACAAACTTATTATTAATATTATTATTTTTTTAATCATTATATATTATAGGTTTCACTAAAATTTTATCATTATAGTATATTTTTTTATCTTGATATTTCAATATATTGCACTGTATTAACTCTAAAGTATTATAGTATAATTTGTGCTCAAAAATAAGTAGCCTATCTGCTATAGACTTTTCATTGTCATCAGAATTAACTTTGATAATATATTGGGCTATTATAGGTCCGCAATCAATATCTTCAGTTACAAAATGTGTTGTGCACCCATGAAACGAATCACCATTTTTTATTACTTTAGAGTGAGTATCAAGCCCTTTATATTTTGGAAGTATAGAAGGATGAATATTTATCACATTTCCATTATAAGACTTTATTATGTTAGCAGGAATTTTTTTCATGAAACCACATAACAATAATAGATCACCATTTTGAGGATCTAGCTTCTTCAATAAGTCATTATTAAAATTTTCATTATTTCTGTAATCATTAGAATTTAAAACATCTACAAAAATATTTTTTTTTGAAAAAGTTTCTATTGCAGGAGAATTTTTATTGTTACAAATTATATTTTTAATATTGAATTTTAGTTTTTTTTGAATAATATTGTCGATAATATTATGTGCATTAGATCCTCTGCCTGAAAAAAGTATACTTATTGAGTTCATAATTACATATTAACATATTCAACTTTAGGAGTTCCTTTTCCGTTACTTATATATCCTATCTCGAAAGAGTTCATTCTAATTTTTTTTAGTTCTTTTATAATAACATTTGAATCGTTTTTGTTTACAATTATTATCATTCCAATTCCGCAATTTAATACCTTAAGCATTTCAGAATTCTCAATGTTGCCTTTTTTTTGTATATATTTAAATAACTTTGGAATCTTTAGGCTTTTAAAATCAATCACTACTTTTTTATCCTTTTGAAGTATTCTTGGTATGTTTTCAGTAATTCCTCCTCCAGTTATATTGGCTATTGCCTTTATTTTTTTAAAGCTTTTCATTTTTAAAATCTCTGTATATATTTTTGTTGGCTTAATTAATAGATTGCCCATAGTTGTGTTATTAACTTTGTCTTTTAAGCTTATTTTATTCTTTTCAATCATATGATTTATTAATGAAAATCCGTTTGAATGAAGCCCGCTAGATCTTATGCCTATAACCACATCATTTTTATTTATGTTCTTTTTAGGTATCAGGTCTTTTTTTTCACATATGCCAACACAAAATCCTGCTATATCAAATTCATCATTCTTGTAAAGTTTTGGCATTTCAGCTGTTTCACCACCAATTAATGACATTCCGCTAGTTTTACATCCTTTAGCTATTCCTTTAATTACTTCGTAGCTTTTTTTACTATCAAGTTTTCCAGTTGCGTAGTAATCAAGAAAAAATAAAGGTTTTGCGCCCTGAGATATAATATCATTTACACACATAGCAACTAAATCAATACCAATTTTATCTAATATGTTGAGTTTTAGCGCTATTTTTAGTTTTGTCCCAACACCATCTGTTCCTGATACCAAAACTGGTTTTTTATAGCCGATATTAGATATATCATATAAAGCTCCAAAACCCCCTATGCTTCCAATTACATTTTTATCACATGTTTTTTTTGCTAGAGGTTTTATTTTATTTATTAATTTATCAGCGTTTTGTATGGACACACCTGAATTTTCGTAAGTAACCTTATGATTTTTATCATTATTTTTATATGGCATTTATTATCTCGATATATGTTAATTTAACTTATTTATGTATTAAAATGTAATTATGAATTATATACCAAATATCATTAGTGGATTAAGAATTTTATTGATTCCTTTGTTTGTATATTTAATTTTAAATAATTATTATTTTTATTCTTTGTTGTTATTTATAGCAATGGGCTCTTCTGATGCAATAGATGGTTATATTGCGCGTTGTTATAATTGTGAATCTACTTTTGGAGCATATCTTGACGCTACAGCAGATAAACTCATGATAATTTCATCATTATATATTCTATGTTTAATGAACGTTTTACCATTTTATATTCTTACAGTTGTTTTGATTAGAGATTTTATAATACTTTATGGAATAACTATCAAGAGCAAAGTGCAACATGACTTTAAGCTTAAACCAATATTCATAAGCAAAGTAAATACTTTTATGCAAATTATTCTAGTGATATATTGTCTTCTTTGTTTAAACAACATAACAGAATATAAATATGTCAAAGATATGATAAACGTCGTTATTTTGACAACAATATTTAGCGCGGTTGAATATATATATAATTTCAAAAACAATAATATACATAAAAATATAAGATATTCTTCAAATATATGAATCAATTAATATTGCCATACCAAAAAAATATTAAAAGAACTTTTGATAGTTTCTTTTCTGATAATGATAAAAATTTACAAATAGTTGATAGTTTAAAAAATATATTTGATAGGGAGAATAGTCAAACTTATTTATGGGGTCAAAAATGCTCAGGCAAGTCCCACTTATTATACTCAGCATGTAATTATTATAGTAAGAAAAATAAGAAATGTATTTATTTGCCTTTAAAAGAAAAAAATATGTTTGGTGATGATATTTTAAATAGTTTTGTTGATTATGATCTAATATGCATCGATGATATTGATGAAATTTTTGGAATAAATAACTGGGAGTATAGTTTTTTTGTTTTAATAAATAAAATTTTAGAAAAATCTAAGAAAATTATTTTTACGTCGTCTTCAAGTTTAGCTTTAAATAAAATCAATCTCAAAGATTTACAATCAAGAATTTCCTGGGGACTTATTTATATGATTGAAAATCCAAATGAAAATATTAAAAAAAGTATAATTAATAAAATAGTTTCTGAAAATGACTATAATATTTCTACAAACGTAATAGATTATTTGTTAAATAATAAGGAAAGAGATACTTTCTTTCTAATAGAAAATATTCACAAAATAGGGAGATATTCATTGTCTCTTAATAAAAAAATTAGCGTAAGAGATTTAAAGCTAATTATTAATTGAGGGCTTATTTATTTCCCTTACGTACATTATCGAACTAAAAAATATTATCATGCTAAATACAGAAAGTATCAACCCGAGTAAAAATGTTTCTGATCTAATAATATTTCCTACACCAACTACAAAATACAAGAGCATTATATAAGAACTCATAATATATGTGCTGAACTTATTTTTGTTAAGCTTAATCATTATTATTAATAATGGTATATTATATATTATTGTTGGTAATATTCTTGGTATGTTATCTGATGGATTGACAAAGCTATTCCAAACCGCAATTGTTATTATTAAAATTACGATTGAAAAATACGACAAATATTCATATATAAAAATTTTATTCATAATTTTAATGTCAGTTTCGCGATTCTTTCACCAAAAGAAAAACATAATTTTGCCTCTGAGTCAGATAATTTATTTTTACCATCTCCTGAAAAATGAGTAGGACCATATGGCGTACCACCAGTTCTTGTTTCGCTTAATTCCTTATTACTGTATGGAATTCCGGATATTATCATACCGTGATGCAGCAGCGGCAACATCATGCTAAGTAATGTACTTTCTTGACCACCATGAATACTAGATGTAGATGTAAAAACTCCTGCTGGTTTCCCGCAAAGGGTATTATTGAACCATTCAGCAGTTGTTCCGTCTAAAAAAAATTTCATCGGTGCTGCCATATTTCCAAAATGAGTAGGAGAACCCATAATTAATGCATCACAATCTTTGAGATCATCATTTGTCGCATATAAAATATTATTTTCATTCGCAATACTGTCAGCGTGCGAGTCATTAATTTTTGGTATTGTCCTCAATACAGCTTCAGCATTATCTACAGAATTTACTCCGTGAGAAATTTTCTCAGCCATTTTTTCAGTTGAACCATCATTGCTAAAATAAATAATTAATATTTTTTTCATTTTTTAAAATCCTATAGGTAAAAATATTGATGAAACTATACCTTTGGCAGCTTTTTGAACCATTCTGCCTTGTTGTGATGATATTATTCTTGCCATATTTTCTTGATTGTTAATTAATTTACCAAATAATCTTTCAAAACTTAGATTAACTTTTTTACCATTAATACTATTAGTTTTTATTAATAATTCATTGTTATGCATAGAATGACTCAATCTCCATACTAAGGTTTCTATATTTATTGCTGTATTCATAATTTTTTGAGCATCTAGTTTTTTATCTGTTAGGTAAAATCTATTTTTGTAATTATACGAAGCATTAATCATTCCATACAAACCTTTACATATATAGTAAATTCTGTCTCCATTAAAATTTTTGTCAAAGCCTTTTAATATTAAATCAATATTTTCTTTACCTGTCTTATCAACTTTTTTCAAATCCTTTTTTTTAAAAATATCAATAATGACTTGTGACACACTATCGAATTTTTTATTTTTTGATAAAAAAATTGGATTCATTTTGTATAGCTTTATAATTAAATCTTCAATATATCCTTTCGCATTATTTATATGTATTTCTGTAACTATATCAATGTCAGTTTTTGCAATATTTGTTAAGACATTTTTTTGACATGATGTGAGTATCAAAATTGAAAGTATTATAAGTAATTTTTTCATCTTTATGCTGTTATTTTTCTGTATATATCAGATACTTTTGTTGGCAGTTTATCAATTTGATTAATCACTGCAAAATTTGATTTCCCATACATATATGGTAAATAATCCATAGCCTCTTCATCAATAGTTATACAATAGGTATGAATACCTTGAAATCTTGCCTCGATAAGTGCTTTTTTTGTATCCTCAATTCCATATGTACCTCGGTATCCATCAACGTCATCCGGTTTTCCATCTGATAAAGTTATAAGCAACTTTGTTTTTGCTTCAACTTTATTTAAAAGCATTGTTAGATGCCTTATGCTTGCTCCCATTCTTGTGTAATCCATTGCTTGAATATTCGATATTCTGTCTTTAACATCATTATCATATTTTTCGTCAAAATTTTTAATTTTATATACTTCACACCTATTTCTTGTTTTTCCTGAAAAACCATAAATTCCATATGTGTCGCCAAGAATTTCTAAAGATTCACACAAAAGGACAAGAGATTCTTTTTCCATTTTATTAATCCATCCAGAAGTAGAGCCACTCATATCTATCATAAACATTACCGCTACATTTCTTTCAACCTTATTAAGCTTTGTAAAGAGTTTTTCATCGATTTCTTTTCCTTGCTTTAAGTCGATATAAGCATCAATAAATGCGTCAATATCAATTTCATCTCCGTAATTTTGTCTTTTAAGCCTTTTTTCATCTTGTCTTAGAGCTTCAAAAGTTCTGTTGATATTTCTTAAAAGACCTCGATATTTATTTAGCGTATCTGCTATAAAATTAGTACTGATACCCTCAATAGGTACTTCATTCAGTTTGCACCAATCTTTTTTGTACTGTTGTCTTGCATGATCCCATTCATTATATAAAAATTCGTAATCATAATTTTCATATTCATTGGAGGTTTGATCAACATTTTCTTCATTGTTATAGCCACCATCACCTGCAGGTTCTAAATAATCTTCGGGAATTTCGCCAAAATCTTGAATTATAGAGTCCATAATCTGTTTTATATTTTCTGGTGGAGTAATATTGCTGTCACCATACTCTAAAACCACATCATATTCATTTTCATTGTTTTCTTGTGACACAGAAAATGTTTTTTCAGAACTATTTTCATTATTATTTATTTCATCAGGTTCGTTTTCAACTTCTTTCCATTGTTCATGAAGTTCATCAAGGGCTTTTTCAAAATTAATTTTATCTTGATTTTTTCTTTCCTCAGATACCGTGACAGCAATATCTATATCAAATTTTCCTGAATAAGGTGAATCAGGTATTTTATCAATATCATCTATAATCGAATCTATTAGTTCTAAAGAATTTTTAAAAGTTGAATTATCATTTGAAAGTAAATTTATCGCATTATTAAAATTTTTTGAAATATTTAATAATTGCTTTCTAGGATTTAACTTTTCAATAATTCTACCAACTCCTGGCAAATCTTTTTTTATTTTTTCATCAAGTCTTACCGTCTCTAATAAATGGTAAGCTTTTATTGCTTTGTTCTTGTCGCTATACTTATCAAAAGCGTCCTTGCTTATCCTCCAAGTTCCATAATATGTTTGCGCCCATAAATGAATCGCACTAGCTTTTATCAAATGAAAATTTTCTTCCTTTGTTTTCTGAGATGAAATCCTTTCTGGTAAATATATTGTTTCTGTATCAGTGTAAATTTTGTCAGACATTTCAACTTTTAATGGTCTTCCGTTCAATCCGGTCAGAAGAGATTCTATAGTTTTTGAAAAATTTATGAAATCAATGCTTGATGATGATCCTGTTAAATTATTTGCATAAAAATGAATTTCATCCATAAATTTTATGGACTCTTGAATTCCACTCTTATCAAAAACTTCTTCTATTTTTTCTATCCATATTGACCATTGGGACTCGTCTAACAACCTTAGCGATTCGACACCATGATGACAAAATTCATAAGCCAACTCCATATCAAGATCACATATTTTACCAACAGTTTGAATGAATCTTTCTTGATCTTGCATGCTAAACAAACAAAGATCTTTCGCAGGGCCTATAATACCTTTTTGGTTGGATAATATAGGTTCCAAATGAAGCTCAAGATGCATTTGCACTTGTCTTTCTGCCATACCACCATATTTCGCAGAAGCTTTAAGTTTAGGACCTCTATTTGTTCTAGCCTTAATACCTTTACCTTTTCGATGCTTTTCTATTGCTTTATCCCAAAAACTTTTCATATGAAATTTATTTACCTTATAATGTAGAGAGCTTATTCATAAAACATACAATATATAATATGCTAATTAATTTAGAGAAGATATTAAATAATTTAGTTAAGATTTTAGTTGAGAAAAACTTAAAATTATCATTATGCGAATCTTGTACAGGCGGACTGATCTCGAAAATATGTACCGATTTGGACGGAAGTTCACAATGGTTTTCCGGAAGTATAGTATCCTATAGTAATGAGTTTAAACAGATTATAGGTGTTAAAAAAACAGTTTTAGAAAAATTTGGAGCTGTGAGTCAGGATACGGCAGATGAAATGTCAGCTTCTACTTTAAAACTTACAAAAGCAGATATATGTCTGAGTATAACGGGAATAGCAGGCCCAAATGGCGGCAGCAAAGAAAAACCAGTTGGGACAGTATACTTTTCTTATATAGATAAATTTGGTTTCAAGGCGAAAGAAAAATGTTTTTTTTCTGGTACTAGAAATGAAATAAGAAATTTAGCTGCAAGAAAAGGTATTCAAATAATCCTTGATTGTGTTGCAGATATTAAGTCACAATAAGAAAAAAATATGCAATAATTTATCATAATTAATTTTTTATAGGAATAAACCATGTCAGATGAAAGAATAGAATCTCTAAAAGCAGCAATTGGTCAGATAGAAAGACAATTTGGTAAAGGCGCAGTAATGCGAATGGGAGATGAGGGACCTAGAGAAAAAATTGAGTCGATATCGACTGGATCTTTGACATTGGACCAAGCTCTGGGCATAGGGGGCTTACCAAAAGGACGTGTAGTTGAAATATATGGCCCTGAGTCTTCGGGTAAAACAACTCTAACTCTTCAAGTTATTGCTGAATGTCAAAAACTTGGAGGAACAGCAGCATTTATTGATGCAGAACATGCGTTAGATCCAGATTATGCAGAAAAAATAGGAGTAAATGTAGATAACCTTCTTTTATCGCAGCCAGATACTGGAGAACAAGCCTTAGAAATTACAGATATGTTAATTAGCTCAAGCGCAATAGATATAATTGTTATAGATTCAGTTGCTGCACTTACGCCGAGAGCTGAGATTGAAGGTGAAATGGGTTCGAGTCATATGGGGCTTCAGGCTAGGTTAATGTCTCAAGCACTAAGAAAATTAACAGCTTCAATTAAAAAATCTAATACTTTAGTAATATTTATAAATCAAATTAGATTAAAAATAGGAGTAATGTTTGGTAATCCTGAAACAACTACGGGTGGAAATGCATTAAAATTTTACTCATCTGTCAGGCTCGATATTAGAAGAACTGGTGCTATAAAAAAAGGTGACGAAATTTTAGGAAACGAAACAAGAGTCAAGGTGGTAAAAAATAAAGTTGCCCCACCTTTTAAAATAGCAGAGTTTGAAATTAGATATGGCGAAGGAATTTGTAAAGTTGCGGAAATTATAGATCTTGGTGTTGAGCATAAAATTGTTGAAAAAGCTGGTTCTTGGTATAGTTTTGATGGTAATAAGATTGGACAAGGTAAAGATAACGCAATGAGTTATTTAAAAGATAATCCGGAAACGTTACAAGTAATTGAAAAGCAGCTTTATGAAATAATTTTACCAGAGACAAAGACTGGCAAAGATAGTACAAAAGAAGAAAAAAAGAATAAAAAAGAAGAGGAGAATGTCTGAGTACGACAAATGTCTAGCATCAGCGCAAAAATCGCTTGCAATGCGAGAACATTCTAGTTATCAAATTAAAAATAAGTTAGCAAATAAAGGCTTTAACACTGAGACTATATCTAATGTTGTAAAAGAGTTGAAAGACGCGGGTTTTCAATCTGACCAAAGATACTTGAGCGAATATATAAGATATAGGCAAAGCCAAGGTCATAGCAAAAAAAAAATAATATATGAGTTGAAGTCAAATGGAATTGACACAGAACTCATTAGCGAAAATTTAAGTAAATTTATAGATGATTATGAAATTTTATCTAATCTTGCTTTAAATAAAGTTAATAAACAAGACTTAAAAGATGAAAAAGTAATTATCAAATTTATGAATCATTTCAAATCTAGAGGTTTTGATAATAATATAATTTTAAAAGTTATAAATAATATGAAAAATTATGAAAATTAGCAGTTCAGAAATAAGAAAAAAATTTATAGATTATTTTAAATCTAAGGGGCATGTTTACATTGACTCTAGTCCAATAATTCCTCCCAATGATGATAAAACATTATTATTTACAAATGCTGGAATGGTTCAATTTAAAGATATTTTTTTAGGGTTAAAAAAATCTAAATTCAAATCTGCTGTCACTAGTCAAAAATGTATAAGAGCTGGAGGTAAGCACAATGATCTAGACAATGTTGGGTTTACAGAAAGACATCACACTTTTTTTGAAATGTTAGGAAACTTTAGTTTTGGAGATTACTTTAAAGAGGATGCAATAAAATATGCTTGGGACTTCCTTATTAATGAATTACATATTCCAAAAGAAAAATTATGGATTACGGTTCATGACACTGATTTAGATGCAAAAAATATCTGGATATCTCAAATAGGAATCGATGAAAATAGATTATCTGTGATTAGTACTAATGATAATTTTTGGAGTATGGGAGACGTTGGGCCATGTGGCCCATGTACAGAAATATTTTATGACTATGGAGATGATTATGAAGGAAATCCGCCAGGACTAGGTGATGAGGGTGAAAGATACGTTGAAATTTGGAATTTAGTTTTTATGCAATTTAATAGAATATCAAAAGATAAAATTATAGATCTTCCAGCACCATCGGTAGACACAGGAATGGGATTAGAGAGAATATGTGCAGTTATGCAAAACGCTCATAGTAATTATGATACAGACTTATTTGTCCCGATAACAAAACATATAGAGAGTAATATAAGCAAAGATTTTTTAAAAGAAAAAAGCTCAATGAAAGTAATAGCAGACCACATTAGATCAATTTCTTTTTTAATATCTGAAGGTGTAAGACCATCAAACGAAGGTCATGGATATGTATTAAGAAGAATAATTAGAAGAGCTGCGAGGCACTCGCAAAAAATAGATTTAAAAACTAAAAGTTTTTTAGAAATAATTCCTATTTTTATAAAAACATTAGATCAGCAGTATAAAGAAATAGATAATTATAAAATTATAAAAGAAGTATTGTCTCTTGAGCTAATAAAATTTAAGGAAACATTAGACATAGGTTTAGATATTCTTGATAAAAGCATAAAAAAAATAATCGCTGAAAAAAGCCCCATGAAGATTCCTGGTGAATTATTATTTCTACTTTATGATACTTACGGGTTTCCTGTTGATTTAACGACAACGATAGCCGAAGAAAAAAATTTTACCGTAGACATTGATCAATTTGAAAAACTAATGTTGCAGCAAAAAACGAATAGTAAAAAATCAAATAAATTTGATGTTCAAGATTCTATAAATATCGAAACTAATTATATAACAAATTTTACTGGCTACAATGATTACAAAAATAACGCAAAAGTTTTAGATATTTATGTTAATGGTCAAAATCATGAAAAAATTAATAACGGCAAAGAGGGCTGTTTAATTATTGACCCTTGCCCATTCTACGCAGAATCAGGAGGGCAAATTGGAGACTCTGGTTTTATTACTACTGATAATGGTAAATTTGAGGTTTTTGATACTAAAAAACATGGATCTACAAATATACTATATGGAAGAGTTTTAACTGGTTATATAAATACCCATGACAAGGTTGTCGCTGAAATAAATGCAGAGAAAAGAGATAACATAAAAATAAATCATTCGGCAACACACTTACTTCATGCATCTCTAATAAAAAATATAGGTAATGAAGTTCAACAAAAGGGATCATTAGTTTCCGACACTAAGTTACGCTTTGACTTTAGTTGTCAAAAACCCTTAAAGAAAGACGTCTTAGTAAAAATTGAGTCAGAAGTAAATGGTTATATTGATAGTAATATAGTTGCTAAAACACAATTAATGTCTAAAGAAGTAGCTATTTCAAAAGGCGCAATAGCATTATTTGGAGAAAAATATGATGATGAAGTCAGAGTTTTAAGTTTTGGTGATGTTTCAATAGAGCTTTGTGGTGGGACTCATGTAAATAGTACTGGAGATATTGGTGTATTTAAAATACTATCTGAATCTAGTGTTTCATCAGGAGTAAGAAGAATAGAGGCTATTACTGGTATGTCAGCAAACAAATACTTAACTAAAAGAGATGAACTTGTAACGGATATATGTCAAATTCTAAATGTACAGGATGCTGAGCTTCCTGAAAAGATTAATACTATCCTTAGTGATAATAAAAAATTAAAAAAAGAAAATTTAAATTTATTAAAAAAATTTAACTATTTAAAAATCTTAGAAACTATTAGCAATGAAAATATAGTTTCAGGATATAACATACAAGTACTAGCGCAAGAACATTTTGATGGAAAAATTTTAAAAAATATACTAGAAGATATAAAAAATTCACAAGAGAATTTAATTTTGACTATTCTTCAAAAAAATAAATCTAAATTAGAAATATATACGTTAGTAACAAAAGATTGTTTTAAGCTAATTACTGCAAAAGAAATTATAAATATGTTAAACAATAAATATGGATCCACAGGTGGCGGAAGAGAAGACTTAGCACAGGCAGGCCTTGAGTACGAAAATAATTTAGATGATCTTGCTACAAACATAAAAAAATATATATCAGAAATAGTTTCGTCAAAGGAAAATTAGAAAATGTCTATAATTGTTCAAAAGTATGGTGGAACATCAATAGGTACTATTGAGAAAATTTCATTAGTTGCTGATAAAATTATATCGGCAAAAAATGACGGCGATGATGTTGTAGTTGTTGTTTCCGCAATGAGTGGCGAGACAAATAGGCTCTTAGATTTAGCAAAACTAGTAGATAGTGATGTTTCTGGTAGAGAGCTTGATGTTCTTGTGTCTACTGGCGAGCAGGTTACCATTGCTTTATTATCTATGACACTTATAAAAAAAGGTTTTAAGGCAATATCACTTACTGGATCTCAAGCAGGAATTCTAACAGATTCTGTATTTAATAAAGCTCGAATAGATTCAATAAATAACTCTACTATAAAAAAATACCTTAATGATGACAATATTGTAATTGTTGCAGGTTTTCAGGGAATGACTAAAGATGGAGATATAACTACTCTTGGAAGAGGTGGTTCAGATACTTCAGCAGTAGCAATTTCTGTTGCTTTAGATGCCAAAGAATGTCAAATCTTTACAGATGTAGATGGTGTTTATACTACCGATCCAAGATTATCACCTGGTGCAAAAAAGATTGATAATATTACAACTGAAGAAATGCTTGAGTTATCAAGTCAAGGCTCAAAAGTTTTACAACCTAGAGCTGTAGAATTTGCAGGTAAATATGATGTTGGAATAAGAGTACTTTCTACGTTTGATGAAGGGAATGGAACTTTGGTAAATAAAGAAAATGACGACCAAATGGAAAAGGCAATAATTTCTGGTATAGCTTTTAATAAAGATGAAGCACAATTAACTATCCGAGGTGTTCCTGACCAACCTGGAATCGCTTCTTTAATACTTGGCCCAATAGCCAAACATAATATTGACGTTGATATGATTGTTCAAAATGTTGGGGAAGATGGTTTAGCTAACTTCACATTTACTGTTCCAAGAAACGATTTTAAAATAGCTATGAAATCACTTGAGAAAAGCTCAATTCAATTAAAAGCAAAAAAAGTTGTTGGAAACAATAAAATAGTAAAAATATCTATGGTAGGAGTTGGTATGAGAACACATCCTGGTATTGCAAGTAAAATGTTTGCAGTATTAGCAGATAATAATATAAATATAAGTATGATTTCTACATCTGAAATCAAGATATCAATAGTTACAGATGAAATAAACCTTAAAAATGCTGTAAATGTCTTACATAATGCATTTGAATTAGATAAGTAGCATTAGTCTTGTAGTATTTCGCATTATATGTAATATAGTAAATGAAATTTAATAATAATAATATTTACTTGAAACAAGTAATCGAGGAGGGGCGATGTTAATTTTAACACGCAGGGTAGGAGAGTCTCTAAGGATTGGTGACGAAGTATCTGTTACAGTTCTTGGTATTAAAGGTTCTCAAGTAAGAATTGGTGTAAATGCGCCAAAAAGTGTATCTGTCCACAGGGAAGAAGTTTATGACAGAATAAATGAAGAAAATTCTAGAAATTCTGAAGATAGCGCAGAAAGTTCTAATTAGATTTAATAAATAAAAATCTATCTTGGAGAGGTGGCTGAGTGGTCGAAAGCGGCACCCTGCTAAGGTGTTATACGGGTAA
>CAJXAV010000013.1 GCA_913050095.1 uncultured Gammaproteobacteria bacterium | reverse complement strand
TCAATTAAATAATACATCAAATGGCCACCATCTAACATAGGAATTGGCAATAAATTCAACACTCCTATACTAATGCTAAGCATAGCTAAAAGCCCAAGAAAGCTTGCATATCCATTATTAAATGAATCTGCAGCGTATCCAGCTATTCCAACTGGTCCAGAAATACTATTTGATGACGCTTCACCTTTAACTAGCTTAAAAATAAAATTATATGTAAGCAAGGTGAAGTCAAATGTTTTCATAAATGAAAGTTTTAAACTTTCTAAAAGGCCATACTTAATAAAAATTTTGTTACTTAAGATATCATTTTTATCAATATGTGGACCAATTCCTAATCTTCCAATTTTTAAATTATTCTTAATATGATGAGTTGTTTTCACACTAATTTTTTCTTCTTTATTATTTCTTAATATATTTAATATTAATAATTTATCTGGATTACTTTTAATTTTTAAGACTATTTCGTTCCAATTACTTACTTTAGCGTTATTAATTGACATAATTTTGTCATGCATCAATAATCCTGATTTTTCAGCTGGACTACCTTTCTGTATAAAACCAATTTCCATAGTTTGATTGGTAAAGTTAAATACGCCAAGTTGTCCAAGAATATTGTTATCATCAAAGTTTATTTCTGAAAAATTAATTGTATTTAACAATATAATTTTTTTATTTCTTAAAACCTCGATATTAATATTTTTTTCATTTGATGAGGCTTTTATAATTTGTAATGTTACTTCAGACCATGTTTTAACTTCTTTACCATTTATAGAATAAAAAATATCTTTTTCAACCATACCTATATTTTCAGCAATGCTATTTTTTTCTATTGTACCGATGTATGGTTTAAATCCAGAGTGACCACCAGAAAAAACTAAAAAATAAAAAAATACTGCTAATATAAAATTAAATAAAGGACCTGCAGAAACAATAACTGTTTTTTTTAATAAACTTTGATTATTAAATGCCTTATTTTTTTCATGTTCTGGGACAGACCCCTCTCTTTCGTCAAGCATTTTTACGTAACCACCTAGAGGCAAGGCACAAATTTTATAATCTGTTTTATCGTAGCCAATTTTTTTTCCGAATAACCTTTTTCCAAATCCAACAGAAAATTCTAAGACTTTCACGCCACATAATCTTGCTGCTATATAGTGTCCAAACTCATGAAAGGTAACAATTATACTTATTGTTAATAAAAATATTAATATTGTGTTTATCATGTCCATATTTACTTATATTTTTTAACTATTGTTTCCGCCAAATTTCTTGATTCTTTATCAACTTCAAAAACATCCTCAATTGATATCAAGGTTGTTTTTTTATGTATATCCATGACACCTGAAATTATTTTATATATATCATTAAATTTAATAATTTTATCCAAAAAATACTTAACAGCCACTTCATTCGCAGCATTCATTGCTGTAGGATATGATCCTGATTCTTTAGCAACCTCTTTTGCTAAGAAAAAACATGGAAACTTTTCTTTTGATATTTCAAAAAAAGTTAGCGGTTCTTGTTTTGTTAAATTAATAATATCTATTCCAGATTTAATTCTATTTGGCCAACCCAAACAATATGAAATTGGTATTTTCATGTCATTTTTACTAACTTGGGTTATAACTGATCCATCGCTATAGCAAACTAAAGAGTGTATTAAACTTTGTGGATGAATTAATGCATCTACTTGCGAAATCTTTAGATCGAACAAATACATTGCTTCTATTATTTCCAAGCCTTTATTCATCATTGTTGCTGAATCAATAGATATTTTCTTTCCCATACTCCAAGTAGGGTGTTTTAAAGCTTGCTCTGGTGTAAAATCTTTGAAATCTTGAACTTGGTTATTAAGAAACGGCCCGCCAGATGCTGTAAGAATTATTTTTTCAAGCGCTTTGTCTCCATTTGCTGCAAAACACTGATGCAGAGCATTATGCTCACTATCTAGAGGCAGAATTTCAGCATTATTTTTTTTTGCTAAATCCATAAAAAGGTTTCCACACATCACCAATGATTCTTTATTCGCTAAAAGAATTTTTTTACCAGAATTAACAGCGTTTATCGATGATTCTAAACCAGCAGACCCGGAAATGGCACAAACTACTATATCTATTTCATCATGAGAAACCAACTCATTTAATTTTTCTCTACCGAAAATAACTTCTATAGACAAATTTTCAGAATTTATTAAATCAATAAGTTTCTTTGCGTCATCTTCTTTATCTATATATGCAAATTTTGGTTTAAACTTTTTACACTGCTCATATAGTTTTTTAAATGAAGTATTAGCAACAAGAGCAAATATATTAAACTTTTCTTTATTATAGGAAATTACTTCCAAAGTATTTATACCAATACTTCCAGTAGAACCCAGAATAATAATATTTTGTTTCATTGTTAAATTATAACAGATAAAAAATAACTAAATGTTAAGAATATTGGTGCAGCTGGCAATATACTATCTACCCTGTCTAAGATTCCTCCATGTCCTGGTAAAATTCTTCCCGTATCTTTGTTACCAGAATACCTTTTAATTAAGCTAACACCTAGATCTCCAAAAGCTGAAATAATAACAGTTAGTAAAGATAAAAATAAAAATTTTAGCGTAAAATTAAATTCGTAATTATTTAATATACAAAATATTAATGTAAGTGTAAGACTAACTAAAATTGAACCTAAAAAGCCTTCAACTGTTTTGTTGGGGCTAATTTTTGCAAAAAAGCTATTCTTTCCAATTTTTTTTCCAACAAAGTATGCTGAGATATCAGCAACAGCGACTAGTGAAACCAGGAATAATAAAGACGAAGGTGATAATAAATACAATTGATAAATTGAACAGTAGAATGAACTCAATACCAAAACAAAACCTAAAAAATATATTATTCCGAACTTATCAATTATTTTAATTTTTTTTAGTTTGAAAATATGAATTATAACAAAAGACCATAAAAACAATGAAAAATATACAAGATAATGCCACAAATTGTTTTTTATCAAAATATTTGAAAATAAAATTGATATAAAAATAAGAAGAATAAATAAATAGTGTTTTGTATTGCCTTTTTCCTTAAGATTATTATGGAAGCACATTTTAGAAATTTCAAAAGCTGACAGAAAAATAATTATATTTAAAAATACTCTAAATAGTACTTGGTTAGATTGCAAAATTATAAAAACTATAATTGGAAAAACAATTGAAGCAGTAACAATTCTCTTAGATAAATTATTTTGCATGCTAAGATTTTCCAAATTTTCTATCTATACCCTGATACCACTCAATAGCTTTAAAATAGCTTTTTTTATTAAAATTTGGCCACAGAATATCAGTGAAATATAATTCAGCATATGAAATTTGCCATAAAATAAAATTACTTAATCTTTTGAAGCCACCAGTTCGGATAAGTAAATCCACTTCTGGCAAGTTCTTTGAATATAAAAAATTCTCAAAGTTATTCTTTTTTTGATTTTTATTTATTGAGTTTTGAACAGCCTGTCTTATGTCCTGTTTCCCCCCGTAATTTAATGCAATAAACAAATTTAATTTTTTATTTTTTTCAGTCTCACTTTCTAAGATTAGAATATTATTTTTTAATTTTTTTGGAAGTTTTTCTATATCTCCAATAAAATTTATTTTTATTTTATTTTCTGTTAAAAAATTTTTTTCGTTGGTAAATGAATAAAAAAAAATATCAAATAAGTTTTTCAGCTCTAATTTTGATCTTGTTAAGTTTTCATTACTTAAGGCAAAAAGAGTTACATTCTTGATTTTTTTTTCTAACGAGTAACTAATTATTTTCTTTGCGGTTTCAACTCCTTTTTTATGACCATCTTTTCTTTGTAGTTTCTTTATTTTTGACCACGTGCCATTTCCATCCATTATTATAGCTACATGATTAGGTATATTTTTAGAGTTTTTCATATTTTTATACTTGCATTAAATCAGATTCCTTATCTTTCAATATATTATCTGCATAACCTATAAATTTATCTGTTATTTTTTGAATATACTCATTTCCTTGCTTTTCTTCATCCTCAGAGATTTCTTTTTTCTTAAGTATTTCTTTAATTTTTGTATTGGCATCTCTTCGAATATTTCTTATTGCTACCCTTGTTTGCTCTACTTCAGTCTTGACAAGTTTAATATAATCTAACCTTCTCTCTTCTGTTAATGGAGGCATTGGTATTCTAATATTTGTCCCAGCAACAGCAGGGTTTAAACCTAAATCTGAATTTATTATGGCTTTTTCTATTTTACTAACCATATCTTTTTCCCATACGACTAAAATTAATGTTCTTGCATCTTCCGCCTTAATGCTTGATACCTGTGATAATGGACTTTCATTTCCATAGTAATCAACCTTTATTCCATCTAAAATTGATGGATGAGCTCTTCCTGTTCTTATTTTTGCTAAATTTGATTTCAATGACTCTATTGATTTAGTCATTTTTTGTTCTGAATCTTTTTTAATATCACTAATCATATTTATTTAATAATTGTTCCTGTATTTTCACCATTAATAATGCTCATTAATGATCCTTTTTTCAACATATTAAAGACTCTGAGCGGAATATTATTTTCTTTACATAATACAACAGCTGTTGTGTCCATTACTTTTAACTCATCATTTAACACTTGTTTATATGTTAATTCTTTATATAACTTTGCATCCTCAAATTTTTTTGGATCTTTATCATATACACCATCAACTTTTGTTGCTTTTAAGACCATATCAGCGTTAATTTCTATAGCTCTTAGGCTAGCTGCAGTATCAGTTGTAAAAAAAGGGTTTCCTGTCCCAGCAGCAAAAATTACGACTCTATTTTTTTCAAGATGTCTAATTGCTCTTCTTCTTATGTAATCTTCAGATATTTGATTTATTCTAACTGCTGACATTACGCGACAATTAACGCCTAACTTTTCAATTTCATCTTGAAGTGCTAAAGAGTTAATTACAGTTGCCAACATACCTATATTGTCTCCAGTGACTCTATCCAATCCTGCCTCTGCTAAACCTGCTCCCCTAAAAATATTACCACCACCAACAACTAAGGCTAGTTGGTTCTGAGTTTTTGATACTTCTACAATACTAGTTGATATCTGGTTAACAACATCAGGGTCAATTCCATAATCATATTTACCAATGAGAGCTTCGCCACTAAGTTTTAGTAAATATCTTTTCATAGATAGTTAGTTTTTAATTTGGGACATTACTTCATCTGCAAAATTTTCATCTTTTTTCTCTATACCTTCGCCAACTTCCATTCTGCAAAAAGAAATAATTTTATTGTCATGTTTTTTGATTAGATCACCTATCATAATGTCATTATCTTTAACAAATGGTTGGTTAACCAATGTAACTTCTGAAATATATTTTTTTATTTTTCCATCAACCATTTTTTCAATAATATTTTCTGGCTTACCGCTCTCTTGAGCTTGTGCCATATAAATTTCTCTTTCTCTATCTAAATCCTCTTTTTCTATATCAGATGAATCTAACGCAACTGGCTTCATAGCGGCGATATGCATACAAACATCTTTTGCTAACTCCTCATTCTCTTTTTCAAGAATAACAACAACACCAATTTTATTACCATGCATGTAATGGCCCATGTAAGTATCTTTTGTTTCAAAGGATTTTATTCTTCTTATTTTAACATTTTCTCCAACTTTACTAACCAATTCTAATCGCATTTCTTCTGTTGTTTTTCCTGATGAATGCTCAAATTCATTAAAATCCTCTAAACTTCCATTAAAAGAATCAACTGATGCTTCAGAAATTTTATTCACAAACTCTAAAAAGTTTTCATCCTTCGCAACAAAATCTGTTTCGCAGTTTATTTCAACCATATTGGCTTTTCCGTTATTATTAATTGATAAGCTAATTATACCTTCTGCAGCAATTCTAGAAGACTTTTTATCCGCTTTTGCTTGCCCAGCTTTTCTCATAGAATCAACAGCTTTATCCATATCTCCATCTGCTTCTAAAAGAGCTTTTTTACACTCCATCATGCCAGCACCAGTTCTATCTCTTAACTCTTTAACCATTTTTGCAGTTATATTACTCATATCAAATTTCTCTCTACTCGTTATTCATCTGAATCTTTTTTTGCTACTTTTTTAGTGGCTACTTTTTTAGTGGCTACTTTTTTAGTGGCTACTTTTTTAGAAGTGGTTTTTTTCTTCTTAACAACTACTTTTTCATCTGAAGAATTTTTAGCTGATTTTGCCAATATTTCTTCTTCAGTTACAACAGGCTTTTGTGTTTTTAAAAATTCTTTACCTTTGCTTACTGCGTTCGATATTTCATTACAATACAAGCTGATTGCTCTCATAGAATCATCATTGCCTGGGAAAAAATAATCAATGTTATCGAAAGAATTATTTGTGTCTACAACAGCAATAATAGGGATATTTAATTTTAATGCTTCCTTAACTGCAATATCCTCATAGCCTACATCTATAATAAATAATGCATCCGGTATAGTTTTCATTTCTTTTATACCGCCTAAACTATTGTTTAATTTTTCTATCTCTCTTGATTGTAAAAGCTGCTCTTTTTTTGTTAATTCTTGATTTTCTTTCAGTGAATCTTCTTCAAGCATTTTAAGTCTTTTTATAGATTGCCTTACTGTATTAAAGTTCGTAAGCATACCGCCCAACCATCTATGATTAACATAAGGCATTCCACACTCATTTGCTGTTGAAGAAATACTATCTCTTGCAGCCCTTTTTGTTCCAACAAACAAAATATTGCCGCCTTTTGAAGCAATTTTTTCTGCGAATATACATGCTTCTTTCATTAAAGGAACAGTTTTTTGTATATCAATTATATGTATATGATTTCTATTGCCATATATATATGGCGCCATTTTAGGATTCCAGTAGCTTGTTTGGTGTCCGAAGTGGACTCCCGCTTCTAATAAAGCAGGTATTGTTATATCTGTCATTTTATCTCCTGAGGTTAATTATCACCTGAAAATAGTTATAAAGCCATAAAATAGAGGCACCCCATATAACTGGTTAAATTTCAGGTTCGTTTTTAGTATTGCGTAGACTTTATATCATAGACTTCGTCTAAGAACAATCTGTATAATAATACTTAAATACATCTTATTTAACCATTAAAAATGATAAAAAATAGTAAAGAAATTGAAAAAATGAGGATTGCTGGAAATTTGGCTTCAGAAGTTCTCGTCATGATTGAAGAATTTGTGAAACCAGGCATTACAACACAAGAACTTAATGATATCTGTCACGAATACATTACTAAAGAATTAAAATGTATCCCAGCACCTTTAAATTATAGAGGTTTCCCAAAATCTATATGTACATCAATTAACCATCAAGTATGCCACGGCATACCGGACAAGAGAATTTTAAAAAAACAGGATATTTTAAATATTGATATTACTGTCATAAAAGACGGGTATCATGGCGATACAAGCAAAATGTTTTATATAGGCAAGCCAACAATACAGGCAAAAAGACTTGTCGAATTGACATATGAGGCACTAAAAATAGGTATCAACACAGTAAAGCCAGGAGCAACAATTGGCGATATTGGAAACAATATTCAAAGCTATGCTGAAAAAAATCATTGCTCTGTAGTAAGAGAGTATTGTGGCCACGGTATAGGAAAAGAATTTCATGAGGAGCCACAAATTTTACATTATGGCAAAAGCGGTGAAGGACTAGAGTTAAAAGAAGGAATGATATTCACTATAGAGCCAATGATAAATTTTGGAAAAAAAGAAGTTAAACTTCTACCTGATAATTGGACAGTCGTAACAAAAGATCATAGTTTATCTGCTCAATGGGAACACACTATTCTTGTAACAAAAAATGGTTATGAAGTATTAACAAAAAGACCAGATGAAATCTTATAATGTCTAGTAAAAATATTGTCAAAGATTTTTCTTTCTCTCAAAATAATAATAATATAATTAATGATTATATATTTTCTGAATACCAAAAAAAAACTAGTATAAAAAAATTAATAAAAAATAAATCAGATATAATTGATCAAATAATAAAAAAATCTTGGCTAAAGAACAACTTAAAGTTAAACGATATTTGCTTAATTGCAGTTGGAGGATATGGCAGATCAGAACTTTTTCCTTACTCTGATATAGATATTTTAATTCTTTTAAAAAACTATGAAAACAAAAACATATTAAAAAATATTGAAAATTTTATTGCAGACATATGGCATTTAAAAACTTCAGTAGGTCATTCTGTTAGAACTATCAAAGATTGCATATTTTCGATGAATGAAGATGTAACGATATACACAAATATTTTAGATAGTAGATTTATTATAGGTGACAAAAAATTATACAATGCATTGTGTAAAAATGTTTTTCAGGAAAAGATATGGTCAGAAAAAAAATTTTTATCCGCAAAAAAAATAGAACAAAAAATTAGATATAAAAAATATTCAAATACTGGGTATTTACTTGAGCCTGATATTAAAGAGGGTCCTGGAGGATTTAGAGACTTACAAACCCTTATATGGATTACAAAACATAACTTTAAAACAAATTCACTTCTAGATTTGTACAACGAAAAAATTATTTCAAAAAAAGAATATTTGGCACTTCAACGCTCAGAAAGATTTTTGTCTAAAACAAGGTTCCTTCTGCATTATTTGCACAATAAACCTGAGGAAAGGTTATATTTTACAAATCAAAAAAAGCTTGCAGAGCAATTCGGTTATGATTGTAAAACAAATTCTGGTGTTGAAAAATTTATGCAAAGTTTTTATAAACATATCACTAATATAAAACAGCTTAATGAGATATTAGTAAAGCATATTGAAAATCCTATTGACAAGAATTTTTTTCAAAAAGCAAAAATTATAAATAAAAATTTATATGTACATGATAATATTTTAAGTGTTAAAAATATTGATGTTTTTAAAAATGATCCAAGTAAGATTTTTGAAGTATTTCTATTGAAAAACAAACATCAAGAAAATTTCGAGATATCTGCAACCACTATTCGTTATATAAGAGAAAGCTTACAACTAATAAATAAAAATTTTAAAAATAATGAAAAAAATAAAAAACTTTTCATGCAAATATTTTTACAAAAAGATGGGGTTTCTAGATGTTTACGAAAAATGAATGATTATGGTGTACTTGCAACTTACTTAAAATCTTTTTCCAAAATTGTCGGCATGATGCAATTTGATCTTTTTCACATTTATACTGTAGATGAACACACTCTATCAGTTCTGTCTAACACAAGGTATATGGCTTCGAAAGACTGCAAGATTAATTATACTTTTGTTCATGAAGTTTTTAAAAATCTTCTTTCCCCAGAAATATTATATTTAGGTGCTATGTTTCATGATATTGGCAAAGGAAGAAAAAAAGATCATTCTAAAGTTGGTTCAAGTGAATCGTTAAAATTTTGTGAAAGTCATGGAATGAGTAAACATAAATCAGAAATGGTAAGCTGGTTAGTTGAAAATCATTTATTAATGTCGCTCACAACGCAAAAAAAGGATATTAGTGACCCTAGCATCATTAAAGAATTTTCTGACATAGTAAAAACACAAGAAAGATTAGATTATTTATATCTTCTAACAATTGCCGATATACGCGGTACAAATCCTGATCTTTATACTGATTGGAAAGACTCTCTTCTTAAAGAACTGTATTTATCTTGCAAATCATATTTCAGAAAAAATATTCCTAATTTAGAAAAAACTGATAGGTATACAAAAAATTTAAAGAAAACTGTAGAGAAAATATTATCAAAAAAAATTAGTAAAATTGACTTTGAATCAACATGGGCTTCACTAAATACTGACTATTTTAGAAGACATAGTGATGATGAAATTGCATGGCATATTGATCTTATGGTAAAAAATTCAAAAAAATATGCCGTTGCCTTCAAAGATAGCGAGGTCAAAGGTTGTACCGAATTGGTAATATACCAGAGCTTCAGAAAAAATATATTTTCTTATATTGCTAATATAATCGATAATCTTAATATTAATATAGTAGATGCAAGAATAATCACACTAAATAACGATCAAGCGATTGACACATATCTTCTGCTAGATAATAAAGGAAAATTTATAAAAGATGAGCATACATTAAAATTTTTAAAAGATAAGATTTACGATATTTTGAATAACTCAGATTATAAAATAAATAAAGTTACGAAAAAACAAACAGAAAACATAGCAAGCTTCAAAAAATTTATTAAAATTTATATAACTAAGAAAAAAAATGAGTTATTGCTGGAAATTAGCACTTTAGACCATCCGGGCCTCCTATCAAAAATTTGTGAAGCATTAGATAGTTGTAATTTAATGGTGAAAGATGCGAAAATATCAACCTTAGGTGAAGAAGCAAATGATATCTTCGTTTTAGTGCCTATAAATGAAAATTTTCAAGACAGTGATTTTTTCCGTGTTGAGGGTAAAATAGAAGAAAAAGTTTCAGAATTATATAATTAATAAATGAGAGGCATAATGACACAAGAAATAATTGAAGCAGGATATGATGATTTATCAAATTCAATTGATATCTCAAAAAACGAAGAACTTATAAAAGCTGTAGAAAATACGCTAGATGAGCTTGATAAAGGAAAAATTAGGGTTGCTGAAAAAATAAATAATAATTGGGTAGTTAACGATTGGATTAAAAAAGCCATATTGTTATATTTTAGTTTTTCAAAAAACTCAGTTGTTAAAGGCGCAGAATCGGACTTTTACGATAAGGTTCCATTAAAATACCAAAATTTATCTGAAGATGAGGCCCTAAAAAATAAGGTAAGAATTGTGCCAAATGCAACAGCTAGATATGGTTCATACCAAGCACCCGGTGTTATTTTAATGCCATCTTATGTAAACATTGGTGCTTATGTTGATCAATACACAATGGTTGACACATGGGTCACAGTAGGTTCATGTGCTCAAATTGGTAAAAACGTTCACTTATCTGGTGGAGTTGGTATTGGTGGAGTTTTAGAACCGCTTCAAGCAACACCAACAATTATTGAAGATAACTGTTTTATAGGTGCTAGATCTGAAATCGTAGAAGGAGTTATTGTAGAAAAAGGTTCAGTTATTTCTATGGGAGTTTATATAGGTAAAAGCACAAGAATCTACGATAGAAGTACAGGTGAGATTTCATATGGATTAATACCCGCTGGTTCTGTTGTCGTATCTGGAAACCTACCATCTAAAGATGGAAAATATAGTATGTATGCAGCAATAATAGTAAAGAAAGTCGATGAAAAAACTCTTTCAAAAGTAGGTATTAACAATATTTTGAGGGATCTCGATTAATGACTAATATTACAAATGTAAAAACAATAGTTAAAAGATTAATTGAAAAAAAATCAATTACTCCCGAAGATGATGGATGTCAAAAATATATAAAAGATGAATTGTTAAAATTTAATTTTGTTCATGAAAATATAGATATTAAAAATGTCAAAAATATTTGGTTAAAAAAAGGCTCTCAAAAACCCCTAATAGTTTTTGCTGGGCATACTGATGTTGTACCACCTGGAAATATTAAAGATTGGGAGACAGATCCTTTCAAACCAGAAATAAAAAATGATATTTTATATGGTAGAGGTGCATCAGATATGAAATCGAGTATTGCAGCTATGGTATCTGCAACGCAAAGATTTATTGAAAATAATCCTGATCACAAAGGATCTATAGGATTTCTTCTAACTAGCGATGAAGAGGGTCCTGCAAAATATGGCACTCAAAAAGTAATTGAGAAATTTAAAAATGATAAAATGGAAATTGATTATTGTATTGTTGGGGAACCAACAAGCAATAAAAAATTTGGAGATACTATAAAAAATGGCAGAAGAGGCTCAATAACAGGGCATCTAAAAATTTTAGGCATACAGGGACACATCGCTTATCCAGACTTAGCAAAAAATCCTATTCATATTTCTGGTATTTTATTAAATAAACTTAATGACTATGAGTGGGATAATGGCAATAAATATTTCCCAAAAACATCATTTCAAGTATCCTCAATTAAATCTGATGAAGTGGCTTCAAATATGATTCCTGGGCACGTAGATATTATATTTAATCTAAGGTTTTCAAATGAATTAACCCAAAAAAATATTAAAGAAAAGTTTGATGACATATTATCTGATCTAAACTTCAATTATAAAATTTCTTGGAATTGCTCAGCTGAACCTTTTATCACAAAAGAGGGTAAGCTAACAAAAATTTTACAAAATGTTGTTAAAGAAACTATAAACATTGAATCCTGTTTATCTACGACTGGCGGGACTTCTGACGCAAGATTTATTTCACAACACGCAAAAGAAACTATAGAATTTGGCCCTTTAAACGAATCTGCGCACAAAATTAACGAAAATATTAGCTTGCAAGATCTAAACAATTTAGAAAAAATTTATTATAATACATTATGTAAAGTTCTATTATAAATTATTGGCATAATGAACCAAATTCTTTCCAATGATCTTTTCCAGAATTCTCTAAAAACTCCAGTATTTCACTTTTTAATTCAAGATATTTTTCTTTTGAAATAGAGTTCGAAATTAATTGATAACGTAAAAAAACAAAATATGTATTTAAAACATCTGTCTCGCAATAATCTCTAATTTTTTTAATATTATTTTGAAGATAATAATCAGTAACTTTACTACCGTCAATTCCATATTTACCTGGTGCACCAATTAATTGAGCAATATCTGTTAATGGTGCAGGTTTTTTATAACCAGATAAAACATCCATTAAATCTAAATGCCTTTCGTGATATCTATTTAAGTAATTATTCCATTTAAATTCTCTATCATCCTCGCCCTTGTCCCAATATTTTATAGAGGACACTTCATGTATCAGCGAACGGTAATGTATAACTGGTGAATCAAATCCTTTACCATTCCAACTAACAAGCTGAGGTTGATACTTATCTATAGCAGAAAAAAATTTCTTTAAAATATCTTTTTCTTTAGAATTTTCATCCCCTAAAGATAATAAAGATAATTTTTCATTGTTTTTGTATAAAACTGAAATAGTAACAATCTTGTGAAGATGAAGCGGTTGAAATATACTACCATTTTTTTGTAGCTGGGTATGCTCCATAGCTTTTATAATATCTTTATCACTTAAATTTTTTAAATCTAAAATTTTTGCACCACTCTCGGTATCTGGCACTGTCTCAATGTCAAAAACTAATATATTCATTTATTAAAAATTCCAGTTGAGATGTATCTGTCACCGCGGTCACAAATTATTGATACAATAACTGCATCTTTTTCTTTTTTTGCAATTTGAAGTGCTACAAAAGTTGTGCCCCCAGATGATGGGCCAGCGAATATTCCCTCTTTTTGAGCTAAATCTCTTGTAGTGTTCTCTGCGTCTTCTTGAGTTATGTAGATTATTTCGTCAATATTCTTATCATCATAAATTTTAGGTATATATTCTTTTGGCCATTTTCTAATACCAGGAATTGATGAGCCTTCATCGGGCTGAACTCCAATCACTTTTATTTTTGGATTCATTGATTTCAAGTATTTTGCTGTACCAACTATAGTTCCCGTTGTTCCCATTGATGCTACAAAATGTGTAATTTTTCCATCTGTATCTTTCCATATTTCTGGTCCAGTAGATTTAACGTGTGCCTCAACATTGTCTTGATTTGCAAATTGATTTAGAACTAAACCCTTATTATTATCCTGCATTTTTTTTGCTAAATCTCTAGCACCCTCCATACCTTCTGATTCTGATACAAGAATTATTTCTGCGCCATATGCTTGCATTGCAGCTCTTCGCTCGATACTCATATTATCGGGCATTATTAAAATTAGTTTATATCCCTCAATAGCACAAACCATTGCAAGCGCTATGCCTGTATTTCCACTTGTTGCTTCAATTATAGTATCGCCAGTTTTTATTAAACCTTTTTTTTCAGCACTAGAGATCATATTCATTGCGGCCCTATCCTTTACAGATCCAGCAGGATTATCACCCTCAAGCTTCACATATAAATTATTATTAGTATCGTTTAACCTCTGTAATTTTACTAAGGGAGTATTACCTATTAGTGAGCTTATATTTTTAATATCCATTTTTTTATTTTGTTAAAATTAAAGCATTAGCAACAGCGAACTTTCTCTCATCAGAGATTGAAACGTGAATAATTTTATTTAAATATAATTTAAATTCTTTTCTTTCATTTAATTTTACAATTGGCTTGCCATGATCATCATGTTCTATTGATATATTCTTCAACAAAAAACCATTCCGTATACCAATACCCAAAGCTTTTCCTATTGCTTCTTTTGCTGCAAATCTTTTTGCTAAAAAAGATGGTTTGTTTTTTGATAAATTAAAACCTTTAAATTCTCTTTCATTTAAGATCTTTTCGGCAAATTTATTTCCGTATTTAGTGTAAATTTTATTTATTCTTTCACGATCTACAATATCTATTCCTATACCAAATATGTTCATCACTTTACACTCTTAATTGAAATTTTCATTTTTTTAATGGCCTCTGACAAACCTAGGAAAATTGACTCGGCAATGATTGAGTGACCTATATTTAATTCATTAATATGTTCTATCTTAGCAATTTCTTGCACATTAGTATAATCAAGTCCGTGCCCAGCATTCACTATTATTGATAAATTATGTGCATAATTTGTAGCATTCTTGATCTGGCTTACATAAAACTCTTTGTTTTCTTCCGTCGCTTCTGCATATTTACCTGTGTGCAGCTCAATAGCGCCAACACCTAATTCTTTAGCTAAGTCAATTACAGTATTATCTGGCTCAATAAATAATGATACTAAAGCTTCTGATCCTTTTAGCTCTTCTATAATATTTTTTAATAAACCAAAATTTTTTTTAACGTTTAGACCACCTTCAGTAGTTAGCTCCTGTCTTTTTTCGGGAACTATACAAATAAAATCTGGTTTTATCTTGTTGGCAATCTTACACATCTCATAGGTTGGGGCCATTTCTAAATTTAACTTTGTTTTTATATTTTCTCTAGCAATTATTATATCTTCAAACTGTATATGCCTTCTGTCCTCTCTCAAATGCATAGTTATACTATCAGCACCACTACTTTCAGATATTTTTATTGCATTAAGCATATCTGGATATGGTGTATATCTCTGCTGCCTAATTGTTGCCACATGATCTAAATTTACGCCAAGTTTTACCATTTTTTTTTCCAATCTTTATAATGAAATATACTTTAGAATTTCTCTAGTTTTAATATTTTTTGGTTGTATATAATAATCTATTAATCTTTTCATTAATACCCTAGATTCTTTAATTGATATTTCGTTGTAAGGAAAATTTCCAGATAATGCCAATAAAGTTTCTCCCATATACGACCCATTATTTGATGCGCTAATTTTGGGGCCCACATCAGGAATATAAGAATATTTCTTACTTTTATCAATAAATTGATTATCGGAATCATGTTCAAAAATTAGATAGTGGCCCGCTAATATTAAAAGACCAATCTCATAATTATTTAGTTCTACAAATAGATGTGTTGTGCCCATAAGACTTTTTAGAGACTCATCGTAATGACTGTATAACGCTTCTATATGATAATCATTTTTTGTTAAATAATACAGAAGCTCATTATAATACATGCCTATAATATTGTGCTTGTGTGAAAAGTTAATCCTTTCGAGATTTTCGTAATCACGAAGATATTTAATATTTCCTTTTCCTGACCAATGCACCCTATAATTTGTAAATAATTCTAAAGGGTTATTTTTTCTATTAGATTTAACACCTTTATGAATAAGAGTAACTTTTCCATAATCCTTAGCAACTGCCTCATACATATTGCTTGATTCTCTATATGAGGTTGCTTTAATAATATAAATATCAGATGAAACCATATTAGTTATAGGAATTTAAAAAATTTTCTGAATCCTTCCATCTTGGATCGTATTTAACAAATATTTTCAAATATACCTTCTTATCAAGTAACTTTTCAATATTTATTCTTGCATATTTACTTATTTTTACAAGCATTGCGCCATTTTTACCTACAACAATTTTCAAGTGACTATTTTTTTTTAGATAAATTGTTGCTGCAATTGAAGTTAAACTATCTTCGTCATCAAATTTATTAACTTCCACATGTAAAGAATAAGGTATTTCTGAAGAAAGAAACTTTATACATGCCTCTCTAATATATTCTGCAACAAAAAATTCACTTGGTTTATTACTGAAAAATTTCTCTTGTGTTTTCTCTTTAATTTGCGGAAGATAATTCTTAATTATTTTTTTTAGAATTTCGATATTTTTAGAATTTTTTGAACTTATAGGTATTATTTCATCATATAAAGAAGAGATTTCTTTTGGTATATTAGATAAAATTTTTGGAAGATTATTTTTATTTTTATCTAAATCAATTTTATTAAGAACTAAAATTTTTGGCGAATCTACACTTCTTATATTTTCAATAACTTTATTATCTTCGTCATCAAGCTCATTATAATTTATAATATGTAAAATTACATCAGATTCAAACATTGCAGACAATGCATTTTTATTTAATATTCTATTAAAATTTTTTCTTATATTAAAATTAATTCCTGGAGTATCCAAAAAGATATATTTTGTTTTATTTTCATAAAGTATTCCATCTATTTTGTGTCTTGTTGTTTGAGGTTTATGAGTTGATGCAGCTAAATGCTTACCAATTAGACAATTAAATAAGGTTGACTTTCCTACATTTGGTTTTCCAATTATTGAAATATTTCCACTATGCATCTTTTTTATTATAAATATTTTTAATTTTTATGTAGGCTTTTTGAGCAGCCTCTTGTTGAGATTTTCTTTTATTTGAACCAAAACCATTTTCACATATATCGTGAGCATTTATCTTACAAAATGTTTTGAAGTTGATTTTATTATTTTGACTTGTTTCAATCGTATCGTACTCTGGTAATTCACAATTATAGGATTGCAAGAGTTCTTGCAGCTTTGTTTTTGAATCTTTAAGCTCATCATCACTTGGCAAACTTTTTATATAACAATCAAATACTGTATATATAAAATCTCTGGCAACGCCAGGGCCGTCTGTGATGTATACAACAGCTATTAACGCTTCTAATGCATCTGAAATAATTGAAGTACTTTTTCTTCCTCCAGATTTTTTTTCTCCCTCGCCTAATATTATTTTATTACCTAAATTATAAAATTTAGCTATTTCACTTAATGTATCTTTTCTTACTAAATAAGATCTTTTTCTGCTGAGAGTTCCCTCATCATCATTTGGAAAGTTAATATAGAGGTATTCTGCAATGAAAAATCCTAATACAGCATCGCCAAAAAATTCCAGTCTTTCATTATTAATATGACTTGCACTTCGATGTGTTAAAGAATCTATATATAATTTTGATTTTAAAACTTTTGCGGATAGTAACTTTTCTATATCAGTATTATTCATTTAAATATTATTCTATAGAATTTCCAATTCTCTTGTATTTAAAGCTATAATTATCACTATTGAAATTCATCCATATAAGAAAAGCTTTTCCTACTAAATTTTCATTTGGCACAAACCCCCAATATCTACTATCGCTACTATGGTCTCTGTTATCACCCATTACAAAATATTTACCATTTGGGACAATAAAGCTATCATCGTCTGAAGGGCTCATATTGTCATTTAGTATAGTATATATTTTTTTATTATTATCTTCTGAAAATATGTCAAGCTCTGGTCTTAAAAATTGACCGGAATACAGATGACTATTTTTTTCTTTCTTAGAATATTCGACATCGTTTACATATAGAGTTTTATTCTCATATCTTACAGTATCTCCAGGCAAACCAATTACTCGCTTTATAAAATTAATTTTTTCATTTCCAGGATATCTAAAAACAACAACGTCTCCTCTTTCTGGTTCTGATATTTTAATAATTTTCGATTTCGTTATTGGAAGTCTAATACCATATTTATATTTGTTAACTAAAATATAATCTCCAATTAATAATGTTGGGAGCATTGAACCTGATGGAATACGAAATGGTTCTGCTAGAAAAGACCTCAAAATTAAAACAATTAGCAAAATTGGCAAGAAGGATTTGGCCTGGTATACGAACCAATTAAATGATCTACCAGTTTCTTTCTTAAGATTTTTTGAAAAAATAATTAAACTTAAACTTATAACAATTAATAGGACCAATATAAATTCTAAATCTATGCTATTCATTTATATTTCTTCTTTTAAAATTATTTATGTTTTAGTCTTTTTTAAGAACATCTAAAACGTCTTCTAGTTCAGTTACTAGTTGATGAACTAGTTGTGAAGACAATGAACTATCATTATTTGCATCTTCGCCTGATAATTTTTTTCTTGCGCCTTCGATTGTATAACCTTGTTCATAAAGCAGGCTTCTAATTTGTCTAATAAGAAGAACGTCGTGTCGTTGATAGTATCTTCTATTTCCTCTTCTTTTAACTGGTGAGAGCGTTGGGAACTCTTGTTCCCAATACCTCAAGACATGTGACTTTACATCACATAAATCGCTTACTTCTCCGATAGTGAAGTATCTTTTTCCTGGTATTGAGTCATTATTTTTATTATCAGTCACTAAATGCATTATTTTCTACTCTTGCTTTTAATTTTTGTCCTGCTCTAAATGTTACAACTCTTCTCGAACTAATTTGAACATCTTCCCCAGTTTTTGGATTTCTTCCTGGCCTTGCTTTCTTATCTCTAAGCACAAAATTCCCAAATCCAGAAATCTTGACATCTAAACCAGATTCTAAAATGTCAGATATTTCTCCAAAAAATGTTTCTACGAACTCTTTTGCTTCTCTCTTATTAAGGCCAAGTTCCTCATAAAGCTGTTCGGCTATATCTGCCTTAGTTAACGCCATATTTATACCTTATTCTATTTATTTTCTTAATTCGATTTGAAATTCTTCTTCTAAATCTTTTAAAATTATATCAATGTACTGATCAGCTTCTTCATGAGTTAGAGTTTTATTTGCATCTTGGAAAATAAAACCCATTCCTAAACTTTTCTTTCCGCTTGGAATATTTTTTCCCTCATATAAATCAAAGAGTAATATTTTTTTTAAAGAAAGTACATTAGTTTTTTCTATTAAATTTAAAATACTTTGATAGCTTGTTGATATGTCTATTATGAAGGATAAGTCTCTTCTAATATATGGCAGTTTTGAGAAATTTTGAAATTGCTCAGTGTTATTGCTTTTAATTTTTTTAATTAATTCATTTATGGACAAACTGAGTACAATGTAAATATTTTTATTTTCATTTAATTCATTAATTTTATACATTAGATCGTTTTTATTAAGACCAAATAATTTAGCTATATCTTCGGCTATTGTTGTCATATCATATTGATCAAATTTCTGTTTTTTTGCAGCCCAATTTTCATCTTCTTTGTTTCCAGTTACTACACAAGTGAGAATTTGCTCGATATTTTCACCAAAAACGCTGCTTATCTCAAATAATCTATAGGAATTTTCAGAGTTCATATTTATATTATATTTAATATTATTAATTAATGATGAGGCTAAATTACTTCTTAGTTTATTTTGCTCCAGACTCATATAATTATCTATCTTATTGTGATTATTAAATTCTTCATTCTTCCAATCAAAATTTTCCATCACCTCATCATTTACAAATGAGTAGTTTATGCATTCTGAGTAACTATTTTTATAAAGATATTGTTTAATTTGATTTATTATTTTAAAAGGCAGGTAAGTTTTGTTTGTAGTTATAGATATTTTCTCAGGAACTATTGGTATATTATCGTAACCATAAATTCTTGCTATCTCCTCTACATAATCAGCATGGATATTTAAGTCATATCTAAAACTTGGATTTTTAACAATATTCTTTTGGTATGTGCATCCAATTGATATTAAAAAATCTTTAATCTCGTCATCACTTAAATCAATACCAATTGATTTCCTAATTTTATCATTGTTAATTTCTACTTCTTTATGCACGGGAAGCAAATCTGAATGCTCTATAAAATTATAAATCGAGAAGTCACATATATTATTTTCCTGGAGAATTTCTTGAAGTTGAATCATAGCTTTTTCCGGCAAGTTAAAATCAACACCTCTTTCATACCTATGAGATGATTCTGTATGTAACTTTAACTTTCTTGCCTTGTTAGCAAGAGTGTCCGGCATAAAAAAAGCACACTCTATTAAAATATTATTTGTGGTATTTTTCACGGAACAATCTTCTGCTCCTATGATTCCTGCGAGTGATATAACATTTTTTGTATCTGATATAACAATATTTTCTTTTTTTAATTTATATTCATTACCATCAAGAGCTTTAATAGTTTCATTATTTTTTGCAAATCTTACAGAAATTTCATTAGTAATTTTTTCTGCATCATAAGCATGCATTGGTTGTCCTATATCTATCATTATATAGTTTAAAATATCAACAATAGGATGAACTGATTTAATACCTATGTCGTTTATTTTTTTTTCTATGTATTCTGGCGTTTTAACTTCTTTTGGAATATTTTCTAAATTCATATAGCCATATTTTGGACAATGAATCTTTTCATCTATCTTAATTTTTTTTTCAGTATTTTTAATACTTGGGCTTATTGATATATCTTGTTTATTATTTTTATATTTATACTTTTTATTTATACTATTAAGCTCTCTTGCAACTCCCAAAACTGATAAGCAATCAGATCTATTTGGCGTTAAATCAATATCTATAATGTAATCATCATTTTTTTGTAAAACATCATCAACCTCTAAACCAGCCATAGTTAAATGATGGCAAAGTTCCTCAATATTAAACGGTATTTCTATATAATCCTCTAACCAACTTTTTGTTAATTTCATATTTCTGTTCTCTGAAATTGTCTCAAAAATCTCAAATCATTTTCGTAGAATAATCTTAAATCAGTGATACCAAGTTTAAGCATGGCTAATCTTTCGACACCAAGACCAAAGGCATACCCGCTGTATATTTTTGAATCTATATTTGCGATATCTAAAACATTTGGGTGCACCATTCCACACCCCAATACTTCCAACCAACCCTTATTTCCATTATTATCAATATATTCAATATCAACTTCTGCTGATGGTTCAGTAAAAGGAAAATATGATGGTCTAAACCTTATCTTTAAATCATCTTCTTCAAAAAATGTTTTTAAAAAAATATTTATAATTGATTTTAGATTAGAGAAAGATACCTCTTTATCTATATATAGCCCTTCTATTTGATGAAACATTGGTGTGTGGGTTATATCAGAATCTTTTCTATAGACTTTTCCCGGAGCAATTATCCTAATTGGGGGATCTTTTTGATCCATTACCCTAACTTGCACAGATGAAGTATGAGTTCTTAGCAAAAAATTATTTTCCAAATAAAATGTATCATGCATCGCTCGAGCTGGGTGAGAGTCTGGAATATTTAATGCTGTAAAATTATGAAAGTCATCTTCTATTTCTGGTCCCTCTACACATTCAAATTTCAACGACTCCATTATATCTATGGCTTGATTCATAATTTTTGTTATTGGATGGATGCTACCAATTGATGATGGTTTTCCGGGCATAGAAAGATCGAAATCATCTTTTAAATTATTCTTACTATCTGTCAGAGATAATTTTTTATCAATTAAAAGATCATTAATTATTTTTTTTGCATTATTTAATTCTTTCCCAGCAGATATTTTTTCATCACCTTTTAAATTTGATAATGATTTCATTAGCTGAATTAATAAACTTTTTTTTCCGAGAAATTTTACTCTTAATTTTTCAAGATCTGATAAGTTACCAGTTTTTTGGACTAATTCTGTTGCTTCATTTAAAACTTTTGTTAAATCGTTTTTTAAAGAATCGCCAGACATTACGCAGCAAGTTGAGACTTCGCTTCTTTTGCTATTGCAGCAAAAGTTTCAATATCATTCATTGCTAAATCAGCAAGTATCTTCCTATCAATTTCAATTTCCGCTTTGTTTAATCCATTAATTAAAGTGCTATAACTTAAATCATACATTCTTGCAGCAGCATTAATTCTAACGATCCAAAGCGCTCTAAAGGTTCTTTTCTTTTGTTTTCTATCCCTATAAGCATACTGACCTGCTTTTGTAACAGCCTGAGTTGCAACTCTGTATACATTTTTTCTTGCTCCGTAATAACCTTTAGCTTTGGCTTTTACTTTTTTGTGCCTTGCATGTGCGGTTACACCTCTTTTTACTCTTGACATCTCTTACTCCAAATTAAATATATGGCAACAGTTTTCTAACTGCTGGTGTATCAACTTTCTCAACTAGATCGGCAGATCTTAACGCACGTTTACGTTTTGTGCTTTTTTTTGTCAATATGTGCCTTAAATGCGATCTTTTACATTTAAATTTTCCAGAAGCAGTTGCTTTAAATCTTTTTGCCGCTCCTCTATTTGTTTTTAACTTTGGCATTTTTTTTCCTTAATTTTATTTTCTTGGGGCAATAACCATCACAATTTGCCTTCCTTCGAATTTAGCTCTTTGTTCAACTTCAGCAACATCTTCTAAATCTTTTTCAATTCTTTCTACTTGCTTCATACCCAATTCTTTATGCGCAAGTTCTCTACCTCTAAATCTGATGGTTATTTTTGCTTTATCCCCATCATTTATAAACCTCTTTAAGTTTGTTAATTTAGTCTGGTAATCATTTTCTTCGGTACCAGGCCTTAATTTTATTTCTTTTACTTGCTGTTGCTTTTGTTTCTTCTTAGCTTGTTGCGCTTTTTTATTTTGTTCAAACCTAAATTTACCATAATTCATGACCTTACATACTGGGGGCTTTGCATTAGGTGTTACTTCTACCAAGTCAAGATCTGCTTCTTTTGCTATTTCAAGTGCATCATCAATTTTGACGACTCCAAGATTTTCTCCTTCTACACCTATTAACCTTACTTCTGGAGTTTTAATACTCTGGTTAAGCCTTGTATATTTGTCTGAACTAATTTTACTCTCCTAATTATATACTAATTTAATACTATTTTTTACTACTCAATTCAGCTATAAATTCGCTTACACTGATTAATTTATGTTCAGTGCCGTCATACTCTCTAACTGAAATATTATTTGATGAAACTTCTTCATCGCCAATTATTACAACATATGGAATTTTTGCAATAATATGTTCTCGAATCTTATATCCAATCTTTTGGTTTCTCAAGTCCGAAGTGCAGCGAAATCCATTATCTTTGAATACTTTTTCAATTTTCTCTGCGAATTCTACATGTTTATCGGTTATATTGACAATCATTATTTGCTCAGGACTTAGCCAAAAAGGTAAATTGCCCCCATAATGCTCA
Organism: uncultured Gammaproteobacteria bacterium; assembly: GCA_913050095.1. Classification (GTDB taxonomy): domain Bacteria; phylum Pseudomonadota; class Gammaproteobacteria; order Poriferisulfidales. The sequence continues at coordinate 10,250 of CAJXAV010000013.1, read as the reverse complement.
ATCAAGATGCCTATGAATCGCTCAATTGATCCTAAAATTGCTCTATGTATCATTACAGGAGTCATTTTATTACCACTTTCGTCAACATAGGTTGCTGCAAGTGCCGACGGCATAGAAAAATCTAACTGTATTGTTCCGCATTGCCAAACTCTGTCCAAAGAATCTGTTAGAGAAAATTCAATTTTTGGACCATAAAATGCGCCTTCGCCATCTTGAATTGAGAAAGAGTCAACATTTTCTGAGAGAACTTTTTTTAAAATATTTTCTGACTTATCCCAAAGGTTTTCGTCACCAACTCTTTTTTCTGGTCTTGTTGATAAAGCAATACTTATATTTTCAAAACCAAAATGCTTATAAACAGAAAATGTCATTTTGATTAAATTTTTAATTTCTTCGCTTAATTGATTTTCACTACAAAATATATGAGCATCATCTTGAACAAATTGTCTTGCTCTCATTAAGCCGTGTAATGTACCTGAAGGCTCATTCCTGTGAACTAAGCCAAATTCCGATATTTTAATAGGTAGATCTTTATAACTTTTTAAACCTTGATTAAATATTTGAACATGAGCAGGGCAATTCATAGGTTTGATTGCATAATCTTTCTTTTCAGAATTTGTTGTAAAAATCATATCGCCAAATTTGTCCCAATGACCTGACTTTTCCCACAATCGCCTGTCAAGTATTTGCGGAGTATTGACTTCTAGATAATTATTTTTAAGAGTAATATCTCTAATATAACCTTTAAGAATATTGTATATTATCCAGCCTCTACTATGCCAAAATACCATTCCTGGGGCTTCGTCTTGAAAATGAAATAAATCTTGTTGCTTACCAATTTTCCTATGGTCTAATTTTTCAGCTGCCTCAATTTTTTTTATATAGTTATCTAAATCTTCTTTTGTGTCCCAAGCAGTACCATATATTCTTTGCAGCATTTTATTATCAGAATTTCCTCTCCAGTATGCTCCTGAAACTTTTGTTAGTTTAAAATGTTTTAAAAATTTTGTGTTGGGAACATGCGGCCCTCTGCACATATCTATGTATTCTTGATGATAATACAAAGCAATTTCTTCTCCCTCAGGTATTTCATGAACAATTTCTTGTTTATATAATTCTTCTCTTTCGGAAAAAACTTTTAAAGCTTCTTTGGGTGAAACAACTTTTCTTACAACATCATAATTTTGCTTTGTTAGATCTTTTATTTTTTTTTCAATTAAAGACAAATCATCAATATTAAGAGATTTTTCACAATCAATATCATAATAAAATCCATTTTTTATCACGGGTCCAATAGCCATTTTGGCTGATGGATAAATTTGTTTAATTGCGTGCCCTATTAAATGTGCAAAAGAATGCCTGACAATATCTATACCTTCGACATCATTTTTTTTTATTATTTCTATATTGCTATCTTTCTCAATAACTACTGACAAGTCTTTTAATTGCCCATTTATTTTACCCGCAACTGCTACTTTTGCTAAAGAATTGCTAATACCCCTAGCAACTTCATACAAAGTTGAATTATCTGGGATTTCTTTCTGACCCCCATCTGGCAGTGTAATTTTTGGCATTCTAATATCTAATAATATAAAATTAATGGTAGGCACGATTGGGTTCGAACCAACGACCTCTACCATGTCAAGGTAGCGCTCTAACCAACTGAGCTACGCGCCTTTTTAATAAATGTTAATATAACATTTATATAATAATGATGCATAATAGTATTAATTTAAATTATAGAAAAATTTATGAAAAGATTAAAAAAATATATAATTATAATCACAGTTTTAGGGTTTTTGAGTCCTTCTATAAATGCTGAAGAATTTCAAAATGAAGATCCTGTTTATCATGTCGTTCTAATATGGCTTAAAACATACAGAAACGAAATGAGGATAAATAAAATCATAAAAGCTAGTAAAGAACTAAAAAATATACCGGGAGTTCTAGAAGTTTCAACTGGCAAAGTATTAAGAAGCTCAAGAGTAATTGTTGACGATACATTTGACGTAAGTGTGATTATTAAATTTGCGTCAAAAGATTATCTTAAAGACTATCTTGTTCATCCAATTCATATTAAAATTGCAAATGACGTAATAAAACCACTAGCTAATAAAATCGTAGTCTACGACACGATAATCCAAGAATAATACAAGGAAAACATGGAACTAATTTTTCATAAATCTGAAAAATATATAGAAGAAGATATTTTTTACTACATAAGTGATCAAAGAGACAAACACTCGATGATTAAGCCAAAAAAAGAAAATTTGATTTGCATGACTGTTGATTCAAAAATTTTTACAGCGCCTAATAAAAAAGAAATTTCAAATGCCTTTTATCCATTTAAGAAAAATAGTATAGATAAAATTTACATTGGTTTAAGTTTTCCTCTATTTTCAAATAATTGGGCCGCATCTTATTTAAGACATCTTTTAAAGGTCATAAAAAAAGATGGAGCAATAATTCTACCTGTCTATCCGGAAGAACAAGCAGACGAAAAAGGAATGTGGTCCAGAAGCTTTTTAGAAAATATTTTTACAAGCAGAACTGGCTGGACCGGAACAAATAATGTATGGGCAGAAAATGATGGTGTAATGTCAATGAGAATTGGTAAAAATTTTCCAAATAAAATGAACAGTACTTTTAATTTTTTCATTGAAGAAATTGGTAACAAATATTTAAGAAACCAAATTGATAATAAAGTAATAAACGAAGATGAAATTATTCATAAAATTTGGTCGACAAGTAGATACAGTGCCATAGTAGAGAAAATTATTCGAGATAATTGTAACAACAAGAATACTGTATTTTGTGATATTGGCGATAATCCTTCGTTATCTTTTGAGATAAATGTAAGTAAATATATAAAATTAAAAGAAACGCTAGCTTTTACTGACGATGATGAATTGTTCAATGATTTAAATAATTATTTTATGTATCGAGACATAATATCTAATAAAAAATATAATATGAATGATATTAAAGAATTAGCTAGAATTAAACCTAACATAATATCTATAATTTATAATGAAGATAATATTGAAAAATTAAATGACCTAATAAAAATTAGTCCTTCATCAATTTTTATTGTTCGTGGCAATCTAAATACTAATGACAATACATATAAAAAGTACAATATAGTTAACTATTCATCAATTGTGGCAACAAAGTTAAATACTGAAAAAGTTATTAATCATTATTCTGATATAATAGAAAGCGAAATAAATAATGAATTTAACAGTAATCAAAAAAAGTTATACTTATTAACTCCAAAATAATATGGCATTTAAAAAATACTCGAGAAATCCATATAATCCTCTATCAGATAAGCCATATAAATTATCAAGATCCAGAATTGACAACTATATTAATTGCCCTAGATGTTTTTATATGCATGAAAGAAAAGGTATAAAAGCTCCTTCTGGACCAACTTTTACGCTTAACAACGCGGTTGATAATTTATATAAGAATGAGTTTGACATCTATCGAAAAGAAAAAAAACCTCACCCAATTATGACAAAACATAATATTGATTGCATACCATATGATAATGAACATTTATCAGATTGGCGAAACGCATTTAAAGGTATTCAATGGCATGACAAAAAAACAAATTTTTTATTTTTTGGCGGTATAGATGATATTTGGATAAACAAGGATGGTGAGCTTCACATTGTCGACTACAAAGCAACCGCAAAAAAAACATTTAATCCAAACTTTGATACTGGTTGGGAAGCGTGTTACAAAAAACAAATAGAAATTTACCAATGGTTATTTAAAAAAAATGGATATAAAGTTTCTAGTATTGGATATATTATATATGCAAATGGAAAATCTGACGAAAAGAAATTTGACGCAAATCTAAATTTTGAAGAACATTTATATTCACTTGCATGTAATACCGAGTGGATAGATAAAATAATAATTGAGATTTACGAATGTTTAAATTCTGAAAATTTACCTAAAACTGGTGGCGGTTGGAATGGTGAGGGGTGCGAACAATGTTCTTACAAAAAAAAATTATTTAATATTTTTAAAGATCATATCAAAAGTTAAAATATTCTTAAGCAAAAACTTCTGAAAAATATGGTATCCATGTATATATTATTGCAAATACAAAACTAATTTCAAAAATTACAACACGCTTAAAAAATAATTTTTCGTATGTAGATTCACTTGATGAGACTCTTACAATTACCATAACTATATCAAACATTAAAACCATTAAATATATTGGTAATGTGGCAGGCACACCAAGTGTCATAAATGTACTTATCGGATTATCTAATAAAAGCTCAGAATTTTCGTCTTGAACGAATATTAGATAAAAGAAACCAAGTAATATAAGTAGAAATCTTAGTAAACTAATTTTTTTTATAAATGTTTTAATAATTCTTTATTCCTTCATATAGTGCTTCATTAGTACTTCGGCAACTTCAGGTCGTGCAAACTCTTTGGGTAAACTTTCGCCTTTTGACAACATCTCTCTAACCTTTGTACCAGACAAGAGAACAAAATCATCTTTTGTATGATCATCTACATCTCTCATCATCACAACTTTATTTAGTTTTTTAGAGTATGCTGTATGGTCAGCTTTAAATATTTTTATAATTAATGCATCCTCGGGAATACTATCAAATATATCCTGAGCATCAAAAGCTCCGTAAAAGTCACCAACACCTGCATGATCTCTTCCCACAATTAAATAACTACATCCACAATTTTGCCTAAATACAGCATGAAGAAGTGCTTCTCTTGGTCCTGCATACAGCATGTCAAATCCATACCCAGTTATCATTACATAATCTTTTGGAAAATAATGATCAACCATAGTTCTAATTGCGGAGTCTCTAACATCAGCTGGAATATCCCCCGGTTTTAGCTTACCTAATAACATATGTATTAATATGCCATCAGCATTTACTCTTTCCCCAGCCATCCTGCATAATTCTTCATGAGCTCTATGCATAGGATTTCGCGTTTGAAATGCAACTACATTTTTCCAGCCCTTAGATTCTATGGAGGACCTAATTTGCATGGCAGTTCTAAATGTTTCCCCAAAATCTTTTTCAAAATAACTAAAATTAAGTACCTTTACGTCGCCACTCAAAAGGATATCACCTTGATCATAAAAAGTTTGAACACCTGGGTGTGATTTATCCTTTGTTCCATAAACTTGCTCAACAATATTATCAATTTCCACATTACTTAGTTTTTCTATCTTTGAAATTTTTTGTATAGCTATAATTTGTTCACCATCAACATTTGGATCAATTAGAGCGACGCTATCACCTTCTTTGAAATCATATTCTTTGTTTGTTAAATTAACGACAGGTGTTGGCCAAAACATTCCGTTTTCTAATTTCATATTATTCGCTACAGATAAAACATCGCTTTTATTCATAAAACCTTCTAAAGGAGTAAAGTATCCTGCACCTAGCATTACTAAATTTGCTGCTGCTGCAGAATTAACTGTCATTTTCTTCATTGATTTTGCAGATTCTAAAAGCTCTACTTTTTCTTCTTCTGTACTAACTATTTTTGGCATTAACTCATTTGAGCCATGTGGTTTAATCATTTTTTTCCCCTTATTAATCTTGCGACTTAATACTTTAATATAATTTCTTTATTATTCCCATTACGGTATGATTATCTCATAAGAATATTATACTAAATAACGTACTCTAATACTAAAATGAAAAATTTTATAGCCCCATCAATTTTATCTGCAGACTTTGCAAAACTTGGTAAAGAAGTTGACGATGTAATATTAGCAGGTGCTGATATAATTCATTTTGATGTAATGGATAATCACTATGTTCCAAATTTAACAATAGGTCCTCTTGTATGTAAATCACTTGTAGATTACGGTGTTAATAAGCCAATTGATGTCCATTTAATGACAACACCAGTTGACGATTTAATTACACAATTTTGTGACGCGGGAGCATCTATGATTTCATTTCATCCAGAAGCAACCCAGCACATTGACAGGAGTATTGAATTAATAAAAAGCAGAGGTTGCAAAGCTGGGATTGCTCTTAATCCAGCTTCATCCCTGTCTTTACTAGATCATATTTTAGATAAAATAGATTTTATTTTAATAATGTCTGTAAATCCTGGTTTTGGCGGGCAAAAATTTATTGCAAACTCTCTTGAAAAAATAAAAAAATGCAAAGAAATGATTGATATTTCTGGCTGCAATGTAGAAATTGAGGTTGATGGCGGAATAGGTATTAAAAATATCAAATCAATAAAAGAAGCTGGTGCGAATATTTTCGTTGCTGGCTCAGCAATATTTAATTCAAAAAGTTATGATGAAGCTATTAAAAAAATGAAGCAAGAAATTTCTGTTGGCTAAAAATAATGTTAAAAAAAGATTTCATAAAATTTGCTGCTGAGGGAAATTCCAGAGTTTCTTTAAGTAAAATAATCAAAGATTTTAAGGTCAGCCCTCTTCAAATATACAAAAAATTAAAAAACCAAAACTCATTTCTTTTTGAATCAGGTTCAAATAAAGGTAAATGGAGTAGATATTCTATAGTTGGCACAAAATCTAATGAAATGATAAAAGTCACAGATAATACAATCACATATGAAAATAATGGGAAAATTCAAAATATTCTTTCAGATGATCCTTTAAAATGGATTGAAGATTTTTACATCAAAAATAAAGTGAATAATCTCCCTAAGGATATTCCTTTCTCAGGAGGTCTTGTAGGATATTTTGGTTATGAAACAATAAAATTTATTGAAGACAGACTAGACATAAAAAAGATAGATAAACTTAATGTTCCTGATATTTTTTTATTCGTATGTAATGAAATTATTATACTCGATAACTTAGAAAACAATATTCATATAATAATAAATGCAAAAACAGATAGAAAAGATAGTTATGAGAAAGCTAACGCAAGAATTGATCATATTGAAAAATTAATTTTTAAAAAGATAGATACTTCTTTGTCAAAGAAAAAGTCTGATGGAAGTAAATTTACTTCTTCTTTTAAAAAAGAAAAATTTATGGAAGCGGTTGTTAAAGCTAAAGAGTACATAACTTCTGGAGATGTAATGCAAGTTGTATTATCGCAAAGATTATCAAAACAATTTTTAGGAAATCCAATTGATATGTATGAAGTACTAAGAGAAATGAACCCATCTCCATATATGTATTTTCTGGATATGGGTGATTTTCAAATAATTGGATCATCACCAGAGATTTTAGTTAAATTAGAAAATGAAAAGGTTACAGTTCGCCCTATAGCAGGAACGAGACCCCGAGGATTAAGTGAAAAAGAAGATCTAAAAAATGAAAAAGATCTTTTAAACGATCCAAAAGAACTTGCAGAGCATTTGATGCTTATCGATTTGGGAAGAAATGATATCGGTAGAATTTCAAAAATTGGCAGCGTCAAACTTACTGAAAAAATGATAATAGAAAGATATTCTCATGTAATGCATATAGTCTCAAATGTATGTGGCCAGATTGAACATGATACAAAACCCTTAGATGTTTTAAGGGCAACCTTCCCTGCTGGGACTGTTTCGGGTGCGCCAAAAATTAGAGCTATGGAAATAATCAATGAGCTTGAACCTTTAAAAAGAGGCATATATTCTGGTGCAATAGGTTATTTGTCGTGGACTGGAGATTTAGATACTGCATTATCGATAAGAACAGCTGTGATTAAGGATAATTTAATTCATGTTCAGGCTGGTGCTGGTATAGTTTATGATTCTATTCCAGAAACTGAATGGGATGAAACAATGAATAAAGCAATGGCATTGCTAAAAGCTTCTGAAAAAGTTAACTTCTCAAATGAGGATAAATAAATGATATTAATGATAGATAATTATGATTCATTTACATACAACATTGTTCAATATCTAGGTGAACTAGATGCAAAAGTTAAAGTTGTAAGAAATGATATGATTTCTATAAAAGATATTGAATATATGGAGCCAGAGAAAATTGTTATATCTCCTGGGCCTTGCACCCCAAAAGAAGCTGGATTATCAATAGAAACAATAAACCACTTTCATTCAAAATTACCCATACTAGGAATTTGCCTTGGTCATCAAAGTATAGGTGCTGCTTTTGGTGGAAATATAATAAAAGCAAAAAAAATAATGCATGGAAAAACATCTTTAATTCACCACAAACAAAACTATATATTTAAAGATTTGCCTACACCATATATAGCTACAAGATATCATTCTTTAGTAATTGAAGAAAAAACTATACCAAGTTGTTTAGAAGTTATTGCGCAAACTAAATCGGACGATCAAAGCGATAATGAAATAATGGCAATTAAGCATAAAGATTTTCACACGTATGGTGTACAATTTCATCCTGAATCAATTATGAGTGAACACGGGCACCAAATTTTAAAAAATTTCCTTGAAATAAAATGAATATAAATGAAGCAGTAGAAAAATTTTCGTCTGGAGAAAGTTTAAAAAAAAACGAAATTAAAGAAGTCTTTTTAAGCATTATGAATAATGATTGTAATGATGCTGAAATCATTGCTTTTTTAATGACTTTAAAAACAAAAGGTGAAACTGTTGATGAAATTGCTGGCGCTGCAGAAGTCTTGAGAGAAATGTGCCAAAAACTAGAATTAGATTCTAACAAATTAGTTGATACATGTGGCACAGGAGGAGACGGACAAAATACTTTTAATATATCAACTGCATCGGCAATTGTAGCTGCTGCTGCTGGGGTCAAAATAGCGAAACATGGAAATAAGTCTATTTCTAGCAAGTCAGGAAGTGCCGATCTTCTCGAATACTCTGGTATAAATATTGATTTAGATAAAGAACAATCTAAAAAATGTTTCGAAGAAAATGGTATAACCTTTATGTTTGCACCAAAATATCATAAAGCTATGAAAAGCGTTGCTAATGTCAGAAAGAATATTAAAACTAGAACAATATTTAATGTATTAGGACCCCTTGCGAATCCAGCAAATGCTAACTTTCAAATCTTAGGTGTTTACGATAAAAATCTAGTTCTTCCAATTGCAAAAGTTGTAAAAAATTTAGGAGTAGAACGAGCTATGATTGTTCATTCTGAAGATGGTTTAGATGAAATTTCATGTGAAAAAGATACTTATATCGCAGAACTAAAAGAAAACGATATTTATGAATACACTATTAAACCTGAAGACTTTGATTTAGAAGTTTGCCCAGTAAACAAACTAAAAGTAAATACAATTGAAGAAAGTTATAAAATTTTTATTGATATGCTTGAAAATAAAAATGAAACAGCCGTAAATATTGTGAGTTTAAATGCAGGTGCCGCTATTTATATTTCAGGTATAAAAGAAGACCTTAAAAGCAGCATAGCGTTTGCAAAAGAAATTATCATTTCAGGAAAAGCCATGCAGAAATTTAATGATATTAAAAATTCAATGCCTGAAAAAATTAAAACACCGAAAATTTTAGAAGAAATTTTAGAAAATAAAGAAAAAGAAGTTGCTGAAAGAAAAATAAAAATTTCAGTTCAAGATTTAAAAGAAATCGATTATATGAGTTCGCTAAAAAGAGACTTTAAAGGTGCTTTAATGCATAAAATTAGTCAAAATAAAGATGCTGTAATTGCTGAAATTAAAAGAGCTTCTCCAAGTATGGGTGAATTAAATATGAAGATCATTCCTGCAAAAGTTGCTGCTGATTTTGAATTAATGGGTGCAGCATGTTTATCAGTTTTAACTGATGCCAAATATTTTAAAGGTTCTGGAGCAATTCTTGAGATGGCAAAAAAGGGATGCGGCCTTCCTGTATTAAGAAAAGATTTCATAATTGATGAATATCAAATTGATGAGTCTGTCACAATGGGGGCTGACTGCATTTTACTTATTGTTTCTGCTTTAGAAAAAGATTTATTAAAAAAACTATATACAGGAGCAAAACAAAGGGATTTAGATGTAATTGTTGAAGTACATGATCACAATGAACTTGATGCAGCTCTTGAAATAGAATGCGATATTATTGGAATAAATAATAGAAATTTACATACTTTTGATGTTGATTTAAATACAACAGTTGATTTAATACAATATATAAAAAATGATCAACTTGTAATTGCTGAAAGTGGTATACATACTGGTGCAGATGTTAAAAAAATAAATGACTGTGGCATAAACACTTTCTTAGTTGGAGAATCATTTATGACAGCAGACGACCCGATAAATAAGTTTAAAGAAATATTTACAAAATAAATTGAAAACCGTAATACAAAATTGCTC
>CAJXAV010000012.1 GCA_913050095.1 uncultured Gammaproteobacteria bacterium | reverse complement strand
ACTCAGGCCTATTTCAAAACGCAGTATTTCTCTGATCCTCCTGATTACCTGAGCCACCAAAAAGTTATAAAAATAACCTATAGGCGGACTATCTAATTTACTAGAAATACAGAACCCGTCAAGTGTTTATGTATATTTAAGTATCTGATTATATTATGATATTAACAAGAAATGATGTTTATATTAGTTATTGATTATTAAATGTTAATAAGCTTTATAACTTCTTCAAGCACCTTGTCTGTAGGTGTTTTAGAGTTTTTATTTTCATCAATTGCATAAGTTTTATCTAAATTCCTGCATTTAAATTCAATACTGCCATTTTCGATAAATTTCTTGCCAATTATTATTTTGAAGGGTACTCCAATTAAATCAGAATCAGAGAACATGTTTCCTGGACTGATATCTCTGTCATCTAACAAAACTTCAATATCTTTTTGTTTTAAAACTTTATATAAGCTATCCGTATACTCAGAGATTGCCACATTTTTTTTATATCCTATCGGCACTATAGTTAATTCAAAAGGGGATATTGCTTTTGGCCATATTATTCCTTTTTCATCATTTGATTGTTCTATAGCGGCAGCTGCAATTCTTGAAACACCAATTCCATAACAACCCATTATCATGGTAGTGTTTTTATTAATTTTATTTGATATAGAGGCGTCCATTGATTTTGAATAGCTTTCTCCAAGCTTGAATATATGCCCAACTTCGATACCTCTTTTAATCTTAACTTTTCCAGTACCATCTGGAGATTTATCACCTTCTTTCGGTGGTTCAGAAAATAGTTCTGCGTTAATTGCATAGTCAGAAGAATCTGAAAAAATTAATTCATCCTCACCATTATCTGCAATTACATGGAACTCATGAGATTCATTACCGCCAATTTGACCATTATCAGCATTTACAACTTTGTATTCAAAGCCTATCTTATCAAAACAATTTTTATAAGCTTGAAACATCTTTTGGTATGTATCATTTAGACATTCTTCATTTTCATGGAACGAGTATGCATCTTTCATTAAAAACTCTCTTGCTCTCATAACTCCAAACCTCGGTCTTATTTCGTCTCTAAATTTTGTTTGTATTTGGTAGTATATAATTGGTAACTGTTTATAACTTTTTAGATCTTTTCTGGCGATATCAGTTATTATTTCTTCATGCGTAGGACCAAAGCAAAATTCTCTATCATGTCTATCAATAATTCGAAGAAGCTCAGGACCATATTTATCCCATCTTCCAGATTCCTTCCACAGTTCAGATGGTTGAACTGCAGGCATTAGGATTTCTAGAGCGCCGGCTTCATTCATTTCGTCTCTTATAATATTTTCAATTTTTTTTAAAACTCTTAAGCCTAATGGCATCCAAGTATACAAACCTGATGCTAGTTTTTTTATCATGCCAGACTTTAACATCAATTTATGACTTATAACTTCTGCATCTTTGGGAATGCTTTTTGTTGTTGCAATGCCAGACCTTGAATATTTCATATTTGTTTGCTTACGAATTTAAGTTATAAAGTTTCTATAATATATGATATAACTAAATATTATAAGAGGAGAATACTCCTAGAAATAGTGAGGAAAAATGTCAGATAGGAGATTACAAGTATTTTATACTGTTGCTAAGCTTTTGAGTTTTACAAAAGCGGCAGAAACACTACATATGACTCAGCCTGCGGTGACTTTTCAAGTTAGACAGCTAGAGGATCACTTTAATACAAGATTATTTGATAGAACTCATAATAAAATACTTTTGACGGACGCTGGTCAAAAAGTTTTTTATTATGCTGAAAAAATTTTTGAGTTAAATACAGAAATGGAGCATTCTTTACGAGCTTTGTCAGAAGATACATCTGGAACACTCTCTATTGGAGGCAGTACAACAATTGCTCAATATACACTGCCATCACTATTGAAGGGGTTTCGGGAAAAATACCCAGATTTAAGTATAAGAATTTGTGAGGCAAATACTGATGGTATAGTTGCAAAAGTTGAAAGCTCTATGATCGATTTAGGTATAGTTGAGGCACCAGTATTAAATCAGGATTTAGATGTAGACATATTTCGTTCAGACGAATTGGTTTTGATAACACACCCAGAACATAGTCTCGCAAAAAAAGAAAATGTCAAAGCGTCAGATATTTTGAAATTACCTTTTATCACAAGAGAAGAAGGTTCTGGAACGAAATCGGTTATTTTTGATTATTTTGCAAAACATAGCATAGATAAAAATAAGATAAATGTTTGTATGGAGCTGGGTAATTCAGAGTCGGTAAAAGGGGCGGTTGAAACTGGTATAGGCGTTTCAATACTATCAAAGACGACTATAGAAAAGGAAATAGAATTAAAAAGATTATCTTATGTTCCATTAAGTCCTAAGTTAACGAGAAATTTTTATTTTGTAAAAAAACGACATAAATTTAGATTAAAAGTTACAGATGAATTAATTAACTATGCTAAAAGTTGTAATTGATTTAAATTTATAATTTCTTTATAAATTCTAAAACTTCTATCGCATGTCCTTTTACTTTAACTTTGCGCCATTCTTTTATTAGGGTACCTTTTTTATCAATAATAAATGTGCTTCTTTCAATTCCCATATATTTTTTACCATACATATTTTTTTCTTTAATTACATCAAATAAATTACATATTTTTTCATCATGATCACTAATTAAATCAAACTTATATTTATACTTATTAATAAAATTTTGATGTGATTTTATACTGTCTCTTGATATCCCAAATATATTTGAACCTAATTTTTTAAATTTATTATAATTGTCCGAAAAATCTATGCCTTCTTGAGTGCAACCAGGTGTATTATCTTTCGGATAAAAAAATAGTACTATAAAACTGCCAAAATAATCATTTAAAATAAATTCTTCGTTTTTAGTGGATTCTGCCTTGAAATTTTTCACTTTCTTGCCAATTTCTATCTTTTTCATAATATATGCCCCTACAAGTTCTTTTCTAAATCAGTTAGAATCATACTATACAGAAATAATAAAAAAATATTTAGGGTAAATATTATGTTTAAGGGAAGTATGGTCGCAGTAGCAACACCTATGCACAAAGATGGTACAGTTGATTTTGAAAGTTATGAAAATCTTATCGAGTTTCATATTCAGAATAATACAGATGCTCTTGTGCCTGTTGGAACAACAGGGGAGTCTGCAACACTTAATCATAACGAACACTGTAAAGTAGTTTCTTTTGTCGTCGAGAAAGTAGCCAAAAGAATTCCAGTTATTGCAGGAACTGGAGCAAACTCAACATCAGAAGCTATAGAGCTTACAAAGTATGCCTATGAAGCCGGTGTTGATGGTTGTTTATCGGTAACTCCTTACTATAATAAACCAACACAAGAAGGATTATATCTTCATTACAAATCAATAGCCGAAGCTGTTCCGGTTCCACTAATTCCATATAATGTTCCGGGAAGAACCTCATGTGATATGCTTCCAAAAACAGTCGAACGTTTTTTAAAAATAACAAATATTGTTGCAGTAAAAGAAGCGATTGGTAAGTTAGAAAGAATTAAAGAGTTGGTAGATATTTGCGGTGACAAGATAAATATATTAAGTGGTGACGACCTAACTGCAATGGAAGCACTTCTTCTTGGTGGAAAAGGTGTCATTACAGTTACAGGTAATATTGCACCAAAATATATGCACTTAATGTGTAAAGCTGCTATAGAAGGAGACAGAAAATTAGCAGAAGAATATGACAAAAAAATTGTCGGCTTGCATAAAGATTTGTTTTTAGAATCTAACCCAATACCAACAAAATGGGCTTTATATAAAATGGGTCTTATAAAAGAAGGAATTCGTCTTCCTTTAACAAATTTTTCAGAAGAACATCACGAACAACTATTGAACTCAATGAGAGCTGCAGAGGTTTAATGTTTAACAAAGTAGTTTCTATTTTATCTTATCTTTTAATTTTATTGAGCATCGGTTGTTCTGATAAACCTATTACCCTAGATGATATAAAAAGTATAGGAAGCGATGCAGCAAACATTTTTGGTAAAGATGATTCCAAAGATTATGGGGCAAGTAAAAGCATAGCTCTTTTAGAGGTTCCACCATCATTAAGCAACCCAAATTATGATGATTCTTTGAGAGTTCCAAAGTCTATTGATACACAAGGAGTAATATCTGATTTTTCTGACGCAACAGTTTTACCTTCGTATATAGATATGACTGTAAGAACACAAGGTATAGCAAGGTGGCTCGAAATTCAATCAGATCCAGTTTCACTGTGGCCATATTTAAGACAATTCTGGATATCTCAAGGTTTTGAGATAAACATCAATGAACCAATAAATGGAATTCTGGAAACTCAATGGAAGGAAAAAGAAATTAATTTTGACACTAAAGGAAATTTAATAAATAACAAAGATTTTAATTTTAATGTTTCAAGAGAAAAGTTTAGATTAAGAATAGAAAGACAACCTGGTGGAAGTACAAATATTTATGTAACAAACCATAATCTTGAAGCAGATGATGTTGTAGATAATGGAAAAATAATATGGAAGAAAAAAAATTCAGATGTATCAAGAGAAGCAGAGTTTCTTGTTAGGATAATGGAATATTTAGGAACAAATAGAAAAGACGCAGTAAATTCGTTGAATAATAGTATTAAAAACGAAGAAAATATATTTATTGATATGATAGATTTTTTTGGAGTGCCAGCAATCATGATAAAAGATTCTTTTAGTAAAATTTGGAGAGAAGTTGGTTTGTCTCTGGATAGAAGTGGGTTGCTAATCACTGACCAAAATAGAATTAAGAAAATCTACACTATTGATTATGATAATACCTCATATGAAATTAAGCTTACAAAAAGAGAAGCTGGGTATATAGTTACTGCACATAGTAAAAAAAATACAAAAATTCCTTACGAAAATGCTCGTAATCTTTTAAAGCATATATTGTCTGCTTACACTACAACTGTAGCTGCAAAATAAATTATCCAGGAAAATTTGAAAGTAGTTGTGAGAATTTTAAATAAGATATCTTACTATTCTTATTGTTATGAAAATCTCTTTTTTTATCTTTTTCTATATAAGCATACGCAGAATGGTTGTGTATAGACTCGAAGTTTTCAGACTCAATTTTATAAGCTGTAATTCTGTTATCTTTGTTAAGTGTAACGGCAACATCTCTAATTATGTCTTCGGTAAACTTTGGATTTTCATATGCTTTTTCTGTAACATACTTTTCGTCAGGCCTTTTAAGTAAACCATAAATTTGACACGAAGCCTGATCTTCGAGCATCTCAATAACATCATCTATCCAAACTGTTTCTTCAGTTCTAATATGTGCTGTTATGTGAGATCTTTGGTTATGTGCACCATAATCAGATATATTTTTTGAACATGGGCATAAACTTGTCACAGGCACAATAACTTTAAGATATTTGTTGACTATATTGTTTTTAATTTCACACGTGTAATTAATAGAATAATCTAACAGGCTTTCTACTTTGGTCACTGGGGCAAGCTTTTTTTTGAAATATGTAAAATCTACAGATATGTAAGCAGAGTTCGAGTCTAATATATTTGTTGTATTTTTTACTAGGGCATCAAAATTTTCTATACTTATTGCTTCATTATGATCTTCAAGTATTTTAACGAAACGCGACATATGTGTTCCCTTAACATCATGCTGCAAACCAACTGACATCGTAAAATTACCGATAGTAGATTGTATGTCCCCATCCCTGTCAGATATTTTGAAAGGATACTTGATATCCTTTATACCAACTCTGCTTATGGGAATATTTCTAACATCAACTTTATTTTGAGTATCTTGTAATTCCTTAGAATCATCTTTTTTTACTTTATCTTCTTCTTTAATGTCCATATGCGAAAATTATTAATAATTATGTATTATTTATGTTACTAAACTGATTTGGATCATACAAGTCATTATTTTCTAAACATTTTTTAATTTTAGAAATAATACTTTCTTTTGATATATCACTTGCCTCTAATTGCTCTTCTCTCGTTGCATGGTTGTAAAACTTATCAGGAACACCAATATTTATAACTTTTGTATTAGTATTGTTTTTCAGTAGAATCTCGTTAACTGCACTTCCTGCCCCGCCCATAACAGTGTTATCTTCCACTGTCAGAATTAAAGAATATTTTTCAGCTGATTGTAAGATAATATCTTGGTCTATTGGTTTTATAAATCTCATATCTACGAGCGAACAATCAAGCTCTTTTGAAACATCAAGACAAATGTCTAATAACGATCCAAAGCAAAGTATCATGATATTTTTGCCTTTTCTGATTTTATTTGATATTCCTATCTCATAGTTCTGAGAATTTTTGCTTACAGTTACACCTAAACCTGAGCCTCTTGGGTATCTTACAACTGCAGGACCATTATGGAGATAACCTGTATACAACATATTTTTACATTCTTCTTCGTTGCTTGGAGCCATAATTAAAATATTTGGAATACACCTTAGATAAGATAAATCAAAAACGCCACTATGTGTTCCCCCATCAGCTCCCACAAATCCAGCTCTATCTACTGCAAATAAAACATCAAGATTTTGTAATGCTACATCATGGATCAATTGATCATATGCTCTTTGTAAAAAGGTAGAATATATACAAACTATAGGTTTTTGTCCTTCACAAGCAAGGCCTGCGGCAAGGGTGACAGAATGTTGTTCTGCAATACCAACGTCAATATATCTCTCTGGAAATTTTTTAGAAAAGTTTACTAGTCCTGATCCTTCTTTCATTGCTGGTGTTATAGCAAAAATTCTCGGATCCTTTTCTGCCAAATCGCATATCCAATTATCAAAAACCTTTGTATATGTGATTTTATTGTTTGAACTACTCTCAACCCCTTTCTCTGTGTCAAAAGTTGGAACAGCATGATATTTAACTGGGTCTGTTTCTGCAGGCAAATATCCTTTACCTTTTTTTGTAATAACATGTAGAAGTTTTGGCCCTGGTATTTTTTTTAAGTTTTTTAAAGTTTTTATTAAAAAATGAGTATCGTGTCCATCAATTGGTCCATAATAATTAATACCCATTTCTTCAAATAGCATACCAGGGGCCAATAAGCCTTTAATATGTTTTTCTGTTTTCGTGAGAAACAAATTTGAGGGGGGTACTTTTTTTAAGATATTTTTACTACCCTCCTTAACTGTTGAATATGCTTTACTTGATAATATTTTTGTTAAGTAATTAGTCATTGCACCAACATTTGGAGAAATTGACATTTCATTATCATTTAATACAACTAGAATATCATTTTTTAGAGTGCCCATATGATTTAGTGCTTCAAAGGCCATGCCTGCACTTAGTCCTCCATCACCAATTATTGCTACAACTTTTTTATTTTCATTTTTGTGTGAAGAAGCAATAGCCATACCAATAGCTGCACTTATAGAAGTACTTGAATGTCCAACACCAAAAGTATCATAAATACTCTCGTCTTTTGATGGGAAAGGATGTAACCCATTTTTTTTTCTTATCGTATGAAGTTCTTCTCTTCTACCAGTAAGAACTTTATGCCCGTAACATTGATGCCCAACATCCCATATTAATTTGTCATCTGGCGTATTAAAAGAATAATGAAGAGCAACTGTTAATTCTACAGCCCCTAAGCTTGCCCCAAAATGCCCGCCGCATTGAGAAACAGTTTCAATTAAAAAATGTCTTAGTTCTTCAGAAACTATATTTAAATCATTAACAGATAATATTCTTAGGTCAGATGGGTCGTTTATTTTATCTAAAAACTCGTATTTCATAATTTAATTGTCAAAAATTTCTATCAAAAATATAACTAACAATTTCTGATAATATTGTATTTTTAAAACCAATCTCTTCTAAAATTTCTCTCATTTCTCTTTGGTTATTTTTTAATAGTTCAGTTGTATTTTCAACACCAAGTATATTTACATAATTGGGTTGATTCCTTAATTCATCTTTATTCTTTGTTTTTCCCAAAACATCAGATGTACTAGTATAACCTAATAAATCATCTTTGATTTGAAAAGATAAGCCTAATGTTAACCCAAATTGTAAAAATTTATCAAAATTTAGTGGGTATTTTTTATCTAACATATAAGGCAACATTATGCATGGCGCTATTAAATTTGCTGTTTTTAGATAATATATTTTTTTTAATTCGTCTAACTCAACATTTTTGCTATTAATGGACAGGTCTAAGTATTGTCCACCTGCAACCCCATTAACACCAATAGATGCTGAAAGGTAATTAACCCAATTAAGTCTGGTTTCATCAGATATTTCTTCATGATTTTTGCTGCTTAAAATTTCAAAAGCTAAAGATTGAAGAGCATCGCCTGCTAATATGGCAGAGGATTCGCCAAATGCTATATGACATGATGGCACGCCACGCCTAATTTCATCATCATCCATGCAAGGAAGGTCGTCATGTATTAATGTGTAGGAATGAATTAATTCAATAGCAGTAGCAGGTTGATCTAATAATTTTGAATTTATATCTAACGCTTGGCCTGTTGCAAAGATCAATAAGGACCTTATGTATTTGCTACCATTTAGAGATGAATATTTCATAGGCTCAATTAAACCACACGACTTTTCACCATATTGTTCAAAAATTTGCTCTAGATTATTTTGAATTCTCAGTGTGAATTTATTTTTAAATTCCACAAAATCCTTATTTGCATTACTCATATTTTTTAATTATAGATTTAGCTTTTATTAAATAAGACTCGACTTCAAAAATTATATCTAATGCTTCTGCATGATATTTAGCTGCTTTTTCAATATCAATATCTTCATCTTCTAGCATTTCTATAATACTTTCAATTTCATCAAATGATTTTTCAATATTTATTTTTTTTAAAGAGTTTTTTTTTGGTTTTTTCGTTTTATGGATGTTTTTTTCAATTTGAAGTAATTCTTTCTCAGCTTCATTAGAAATTTTGATACCTTCTTCATAAAGTTTAATAGAATTCTCTAGCGGAATATTTTTAGCGCTTAATTTTTTAATAATGTTTTCGAGATCATTAATTATATCATTGTATGTTCTTTTTTTTTCTTTTTTCATAAGTGCTTAATCAAAAATTATATTTTTTTTATTATTATATATTAAAAAAGATCGTTGTTTTGATCTTGCTATCATAGTTATATTTAAATCTTTAGCTAGCTCAACGCCCATATTAGTTACCCCTGATCTAGAAATTATAATTGGTATACCCATATGCTTAGCTTTCATTATTATTTCAGATGTCAATCTACCCGTTGTATAAAAAATGATATCATTTCCATTCAATTCATTTAACCACATTATTCCAGACAACGTATCAGCTGCATTATGTCTACCAACATCTTCAACGAATTCAATAACTTTATTCTTACTGCATAATGCGCAACCATGGACGGCACCAGCCTCTTTATATATGTCATTGAATTTTGTTATTTTTGCTAATAAATCAAATATCTCAGATCTTTTTATTTTTACATCAGGTAATAAATCATCATATAATTTATCAAGAGTACAACTAAATATTGTGCCTTGTCCACAACCTGTAGTTACAGTTTTATCTTTAAGTTTATCTGTGATTTCGGATATATCTTTATGAGTTGTTTTAACGTTAGCTACGCCTGTAGACCAATTTACCTCAATACTAAGAATATCCTTAATATTGTCGATAATTGCTTGGTTTCTTAAATATCCTAAAGTAAGTTCTTCAGGTTTTGTGCCTAGAGTCATTAGGGTAATTATTTCAGTTCCATTTATTTTTATCGTAAGTGGCATTTCACCGGCAACTTTAGATTCTATTTCTTCATTAGAGTGATTGAATACTGAAATATTATTGGTTGGCGACAATCCATTATTTGATATTTTTATTGTTTTATTTTTATAGTCTTTTTTATTCATTATTAATTTCTAAATGCACAGTTTTTACTGCATTATCAAGATTCTCTATTATCTTGAATGTATGGCTTTGAATTTTTATTATATCATTGATTTGTGGTAAATTTTCTGTATGTTCTAATATGAAACCATTCACAGTTTTAGCTTCTTTAGAAATTAAATTAATATCTAATATTTGATTAATTTCCCTTATATGAACTCCACCATCTATGATAAATATATTTTTATCATCTGTAGAAATTATCTCTTCATTTGAGGCTGGGTCACTTGTAAAATCGCCAACAATTTCTTCAAGTATGTCCTCAAGTGTAACTAGACCTTGAATATCACCATATTCGTCAATAATGAACCCTATTCTTCTTTTTTCATTTTGAAAATTTATCAATTGCCTATACAAAGAAGTACCCGAAACAATATAATAAGGCTTCTTGATAATTTTTTTAATTTCGTTTTCATTTATACTTTTGCTTGCCAACATTGGAGTAATATTTTTTATATGTATTAGTCCAAGTAAATTTTCAATGTTATCTTCATAAACAGGTATTCTTGTATAAGGCGTTTTTTTAAAATTATTTATTACACTTGCAATATCTTCCCCTAGATCTATTCCATAAATATCACTTCTTGGAATCATAATATCTTCAACTGTAGCTTTTTCTAAATCAATTATGCTTTCAAGCATTTTTAAATGTGGTTTCGAAAATTTAATTGAAGATTCGTTTAAAACAGTTTTTAATTCTTCAGATGTTAGTGAGCCTCTTGACTTATTCTCTTTTAGCCCCATCATTTTTATTATACTATTTGCTATAACATTAATAAGAAATACTAAAGGGTACAAAATTATTAGCATAGGCCTATATAGTAGCGATGAGGAATATGCAATTTTTTCTGAATGCATTTCACCAATAGTTTTTGGAGTTAGTTCAGCAAAAATTAATATGAATATAGTTAGTAGACCAGTAGCAATAGCCAAACCAATATCACCGTAAAGTCTCAAAGAAATTAAAGTTGCTATCTGTGTAATTAAAATATTTGTAAGATTATTACCTAATAGAATAACACCAATTATCTTGTCTGGATTTTCAAGTAGTTTTTTTGCGGCTTTAGCGCCTTTATTATTCAATTTTGCTTGATGTCTCATTTTATATTTATTAATAGACATCAATGCTGTTTCTGATCCAGAAAAGAAAGCAGAAAGCAGAAACAAAATAATTAAAATTAATATTAAAATTTCAGTCGATATATTGTTCAATTTAAGGTTCCATTTGAATAGTTAAATTATATAATGATTTCCAAAACAACTTTTGTACCAAAATATGATAAAAATAAAATAAAAAAACCTACAAGAGTTATATTGGCAGCATTACTACCTCTCCATCCATACTTTTGTCTGCCGTATATTAAGGATATAAAAATAATCCAGGCAAGTATTGATAATATTGTTTTATGAGCTAAATGTTGAGCAAATATATCCTCAAGAAAAATAAATCCAGTTATTAAGCTTACAGATAAAAATAATACTCCAAGAGTAAGTATTTTAAATAATAATTTATCCATTGAATCAAGTGAAGGAAGTGATGTTATGAAATCTGTGGGCTGGTTTGCCTGAAGTTTTCTTTCTTGAACTTTTAATATTATTGATTGTGCTGCCGAAAGACACAATATGCTGTAGCTAATTAAGGATATTATTACATGAATAAATAAGAAGCTGTCTAAAGATACGTTAACCATTTTATTTGATAAGTCAAAAAGAAATACTGCCGAGATAACAGGCAGAACAATAATTCCTAAAAATTTTGTGTTACTAAAAGCTGATGAAATGTAAAGTGTTGCAGATATTATAAAGGCAACCAAAGTTAATGCATAGTTAACTGATAAATTAACTTTAAATTCGTCATTTAAAATAAAAGTTAGAGCGTAAGAATGCCCAATTATTGCTATAATCCAGAATAACCATGTAGTTAGACTAAGAACCAGATATTTTTTTCGCAACGTCATCGTGCCCCATATTGAAAGGGCAGTTAAGATATAAAATAAAAAAATTAAATTATTTAATGTATTATCCATTAGAATAATTTTTCTTACTTAAATACATGTATTTACGCGATAATTCCATGAATATATTATACATTTTTTTTTAAAATATGCATTTTTATAAAATTAGCAAGAGATAGATATTTACATTATAGTAATAATTCTAAAATCATAGTTTTTAAAGATAATGAACATAAAATTTGTACTTATTTTAATACTGTTTGTATTTACTTCGCAAAGCGAGGCAAATAACTATGATGTGGAAAGAGGTAAGTATATAAAAGCTTTAAAATATTATAAAAATAAAAATTATAAAGAATTTAATAGTATAAAAAAAGAATTAACTAACTACCCACTATACTCTAACCTTGTTTATAAAGATTTACACAGAAAAAGAAATATTAATGATGAAAAAGTAATAAGATTTATAAAAACTTATAATAATAGTTACATATCTGAAAAAGCATATATTAATTTGATATACAGATTGTCAAAAAGAGGTAAGTACAAAAAACTTATTGAAAATTACAAGAATACAGGATCGACAGACTTACAATGCTTATATATTAGAGCTAAGATTAAAAATAAATTTTATGAAAAAATTGATGAAGAGATAATACCAATATGGCTAAGTTCTAAGTCTCAGCCAAAATCATGTGATTTTGTTTTTCGTTGGTTTTATAACAATAAAAAACTTTCAGACGAATTAGTGTGGCAAAGAATAAAATTATCTTTAGAAGCGGGCAATTACTACCTTTCAAGATATTTGATAAGGTTTTTATCAAATAAAAATAAATATTGGGCTAATAAATTATTAAAAGTTCATAGAAATCCAAAAAAATATTTAGTTTCCAAAGATTTTGTTAAAGATAACAGATACAGAGATACAATATTGAGTTATGGTATTGATAAAATTTCAAAAAAGAATTATTTAGAAGGAAAAAAAATATTACTAAAAATAAAACCACTATATAGATTAACAGAAAACTTTTATCAAAAAAAAATAACCGATATTTTCATTATTGCGATGAATAAAAATCAAAAAAATATCTTTTTTGATAAAGATTTTTTATTAATAAAAAATAAGAACATAGAATTTTCAGTAGCTGCTGCTAACTATGCATTATATAACTCACAATGGTCAAAACTAATAAAACATATTAACGATTTTCCTGCTTCTCTGTCGGTAAACGAAAAATGGATTTATTGGAAAGGGAAAGCACTTAATAAAATTGGCGATAGTGTTTCCGCTAAAGAATTTTTAGAAAGTATAAGTAATAATAGATCATATTATGGCTTTTTAGCGGCAACAATTATTGGTAAACAGCCGAATATACGAAATATTCCTTTCAATGCTGAACAAGATGATTTAAATAAATTTTCTAAAAATGATGTTGTTAGGAGAATGTATGAATTATATGTTCTTGGGAAAAAAAGAGAAGCTAGAAAAGAGCTACAGTATTTTTTTAGAAATTCCAATTATGAAAACTTAAATGCCTTAAATGTTTTATTTGATAAGTGGGGCTGGAAAATCGGCGCTATATTAGGTTACGGAAACACAAAATATTTTGATGATATTCATACAAGATTTCCTGTGCTTTATGAAGAACATTTTGATAAATATTCAAAATCGAATATTGAAAAATCATTATTACTTGGTATCGCTAGAAAAGAAAGTATATTTATTCAATATGCAAAATCTTCAGCTGGAGCTTTAGGTATTATGCAAGTTCTTCCGCAGACAGCATATTGGGTTCTAAAAAAAGCAAAAAAGAAAAAAGTTTCAAGAAAATATCTTTATAACAAAGATACTAATATTTTTATCGGTTCATATTATTTTAAATACCTTCTTTCAAAAAAGAAAAGCTATGTTGAGGCTATTGCATCTTATAATGCTGGACCAAATATTGTAAAAAAATGGAAAAAGCGTGTAAGCGCTCCCGAAGACGCTTGGGTTGAATCAATACCATACAAGGAAACAAGAAAATATGTAAAATTAGTAATCGAATATTCTCTTGTTTATGATTGGATATTAAATCAGAAAAATACAATAAGAATTTCTCAAATAATAAATATAGATTAAAAGTTCTATTCTAAAGCTTGTGATAAATCCTCAATAATATCATCTATATGCTCAATACCTATTGAGAGTCTTACCATATCCTCTGGCACTCCAGCAGCCTCTAACTCTTTTTTATTTAATTGCCTGTGCGTTGTTGATGCTGGATGACATGCTAAGGATTTTGCATCACCTATGTTTACTAACCTTACAATTAGTTTTAGTTTATCAATAAAATTACCTCCAGCTTCAATACCACCTTTGATACCAAAACTCATTACCGCAGAAGCTCTCCCGTCCATATATTTTTCAACTAAATGATTATCAGGGTGAGATTTAAGTCCAGGATAATTTACCCAGCTTACTGCATCATGTTGCTCAAGATATTCTGCAACAGCTTGTGCATTGGAGCAATGTCTATCCATTCTTACGGCCAAACTTTCTATACCCTGAAGAATTTGAAAGCTATTCATTGGTGAAAGTGCTCCACCCATATTTCTTAAAGGAACTACTCGTGCTCTTGTAATAAATGCCGCAGGTCCACAGGCATCTGTAAAAACCATTCCATGGTAAGCTGGATCTGGTGAAGATAATAGTGGAAATTTATCTGAATTTGCTTTCCAATCAAACTTTCCAGAATCAATAATTATTCCACCTATAGTTGTGCCATGTCCGCACAAATATTTTGTTAAAGAATGAATCACTATATCTGCTCCGTGTTCAATTGGGCGACAAACGTAAGGACTCGGAACTGTGTTATCTATAAATAGAGGAATATTATGTTTGTGTGCTAATTCAGATATCTTGCCTATATCTGTAACATTAGCTGCTGGGTTACCAATTGATTCACAAAATATCAATTTTGTTTTTGAATCAATTTTTTTTTCTAATTCTTCTAATTTTTTTACATCACCAAATCTTGTCTCAATTCCCATTTTTGGAAATGTATCTTTAAAAAGACTAACTGTGCCGCCATAAAGAGAACTTGTAGATACAATATTATCTCCATTGGAGGTTATATTTAAAATTGCTGCCGAAATAGCCGCCATACCAGATGCGAATGCTAAACCGCCAACCCCGCCTTCCATAGAAGAAACTCTATTTTCTAGAACTTCAGTTGTTGGGTTCATTATTCTTGTATATATATTGCCTTTTACTTTTAAATCAAAAAGATCGGCACCATGTTGGGTATCATCAAATGCATAAGATGCTGTTTGGTAAATGGGAACAGCAACTGATTTTGTTGTTTCTTCAGGTTCATACCCACCATGTATAGCTATTGTCTCAATTTTCATAAAATCCTCAGGTTGTATATTTTTAGTTAAATCCTCTTTATCTAAGCAAATAATATCTCATAAGAGGAAACTATTGTAATGTTTTTTTTAAAATGTATGTGTAATTTTTAGCAATAACAGCTATAATACTTCCGAAATTTTTTCAATTAAAATTTAAAGTGGAGTAATAAATAACAATGAAGTTTCTTATTAATGTAGCTTGTATTTTTCTTTTTGGTATATCCTCAAGTTTCGCAGAAAAGACGCCTGAAGAACTTTCTTCTACATGCTTAGGTTGTCATGGAGTCGTAAGTTATAATAATATTTATCCTACGTATAAAGTTCCTAAATTAGGAAATCAGCATAAAGATTATTTGGTAGCAGCTTTAAAAGCATATAGATCTGGAGAGAGATCTCATCCTACAATGAAAGCACACGCCGCAGACCTTAGTGACTCTGATATTGAAAAAATTGCACAATATTTCTCCTCCATTAAACCAGCAGAGACTAAAATCTCGAGCAATATAGAAATGATAGATGAAGCTAATTCTTGTGTTGGATGTCATGGTACAGATGGCAATAGCATTGCGCCTACATTCCCTAAAATTGGTGGACAGCACCAAGACTACTTATATCATGCACTAAAATCTTATAAAAATGGTTCTCGAAATAACGCAATTATGAGCGGTATTGCAAGCACTTTAAATGAAAAACAAATGAAAAAGCTAGCCAAATACTTTTCTAAGCATGAAGGTATTCATAATGTTGATCAAGGAAGAGTAGCTTCTAAAAATTAAGATCTAAGATTTATTTTCGCCATTTGTAAAAGTTTTTAAACTTATGGCATGAAGCTCACCTGATTTAATAAATGAGTCTAGGCAGTTATAAACCATTTTATGCCTTTTTATAGTATTAAGACCATTAAAACCATCAAAAACGATATTTGCGCTAAACTTCCCTTCGCTGCCATCAACGTCAGCGCTAGAACCTTCTAAAGCTTTTTCTATAATTTCTTTAATTTCTTTTTTATCTATTTTTATCTTTATACCTTGATCTAAAAATTGTATATTATTTATATTATACTAATTTTATTTTAATATAATTCAAAAATTATTTTTTTATGATATTTAAACAATTATTTGAAAGTCAAACATCAACATATACGTATTTAATATCTTGTCAAGAAAAACAGGAGGCAATTCTTATTGATCCAGTTATTGAGACATTGCAAAGAGATCTTCAGATATTAGATTCACTAAATTTAAAATTGACTCATGCTATAGATACTCATATTCATGCAGACCATGTAACAAGTGCGTCTGCTTTAAGAGAAATTTCAAAATGTAAAGTAGTTGGACCAGCAGGCGACCAATTAAATTGCAGAGATATAAATTTAAAAGATAAAGATTTTATAACTATAGGCAATAATATTAGACTTGATGCTATTTATACACCAGGTCATACGGACACTCATTTCTCTTATGTATTAAAAAAAGATTATGATAACTTTCTATTTTCCGGAGATGCGTTATTAATAGATGCGTGTGGAAGAACAGATTTCCAATCTGGATCATCAAAAGAGCTTTATAACACAATAAAAAATATATTTTATACTATGCCAGATAAAACAAAAATATATCCAGGGCATGATTATAATAAAAATAATTTTTCAACTATAAAAGAGCAGAAGAATAATAACTGCCTTATAAATGATAGTGTAAGTTTAGAGAAATTTATAGAAACAATGGATAATTTAAAATTGGATAAGCCCAAGAAAATAGATATTGCAGTGCCAAAAAATAATGATTGCGGCGGTTAATCTCCATTAAAATAATCATTAGTGATGGTTTTTACTTCATTGATGTCGATTAAATTTCTTCTCCACCCGTTAATTAATCTTGAATTTTTATCATTATTTTTCAGATAATTTAAAATCATTTTTTTAGGTGATACTATTTGATATGAAATTTTGTTTTGCACCGATATAGATTTATAATATTCATAAAGATCGTCAGCAGTTTTTTTATGATTGCTATTTGATTTTATTTTTTTTTCTTTTTTTGGCATTTGTGAGCTAGAGTTTGAAAAATTAATAATTTCATTTTTAATTTCATCTGAGTCTTTATTTTTATCTAGTATTTTATTTTTTGGCGGCAAGTAAATTTCTTTGTCTTTTGAAAAGTTTTTAGAAATTTCGATTATATCTTTTTCAGACAATATCCAATTTCTTGGTAAATTTAAATTTATTGCTTTTCTTTCTCTCCATATAGATATTGCTTTAACAGCGTTTTTTACATTTTTACTTAGATTATTCATTGACTTTATTCTTGACCAAGCATCCTCAACTTTAGGATTCCATTCAATATCATTAAGGTAGTTTTTAAATTCCTCTTGAAAATAAATACTTTTTTGTGAGTTAATTAACTTATTTTGTAAATTTGTATGCAGCTTATTTAAATATATTACATCATTTAGCGCATACTTGATTTGCTCATTTGATAGCGGTCTTTTTTTCCAATTTGTCATTTTCTCACTTTTATCAACTGTAATGTTAAATATGTCGCTAATTAATTCTGCGTAACCAATTTGATATTTATAGCCTAGAAATGATGCTGCAAATTGAGTATCAAATATTTTATTTGGAATATATCCTAAAATCATGTGAAGAATTTCTAGATCTTGTCTACATGAATGAATTATAATTGTTTTATCTCTATTAAAAATTTTTTCAAAAATTGTTTTATAATCAATGTTAATTGTTAAATCAATGCATCCGTGAGTTGTGCCATTTGAAAACTGTATAACACATGGTTCAGGGAAAAATGTACTCCTTCTCATAAACTCTATATCAATTGAAATTAAGTTAGATTTTTCTATTTTAGCAATAAACTCTTTTATTTTTTTTTCATTGTCGAGGAGTTCAAGTATCTCTAAATTTTCGTTACACATATTTTTGTCTGAATATTCTTAAAAAGTGAAATAATACTGGCCAAATAATAACAGAAATAATTACCGAAAAAATAATATTCAATATATTATATTGAATTTCTAAAATATCATTTAAAACTGTGGACATAAAAATATAAGGTATTAATATTATAAGCAAAGAAAACATTTTATTAATGTTTGACTGCAATCTAATTTGCGGATAATAAATTGTAATTAAATAAATTGTTATAACGTGTGTCAGCGCGTAAAAACCTAGTGGGGTTACTAATAAAATATCCATTATGATTCCTGTGATAAACGCGTATGTTAAATTTATTTTATTTGGATAAGCTAAAGACCAATAAATTAAAATTAATAAAAGAATTGGAGGCCTGCAGGAATTAATAATATCTGGAAGAGGTAATAAATTTATTATTATGCTAAAAAATAAAAATAAAGAAATTTTAAAATGTACCGTATTTAAAATTACCATAACAACATAACCTCTTTATTTGATGTTAAAGTAGAACTTGGGGTTACTTTAACGTCTAAAAAATCTTCATCTTTATCATTACCAATCTTTGAAATTTCTCCAATTAGATATCCCTCAGGAAAAATATTATCTAATCCAGATGTAATTAAAATATCACCCTGGCGTATATCTTGATTTAAAGATACATAATTAGCTTTTAGAAATCTATTATCTCCTGTGCCGGATATAACAATTCTTTTGTTTGTTCTTGCATTAACTGCTAGAAGTGCGTGCCCTGGGTCAGTTATTAGCGTAACAATAGAAAAACTTTCATTTACTTCAGATATTTGACCTAAAATTCCAAATGTATCAATAACAGTTTGCCCTTCAAACAAACTTATGTCCTTGCCTTTATTTATAATAATTTTATTTGAAAATGGGCTTAAATTAACATTTATTAACTCTGCAATTTGTATTCTAGACGAAGTTGTCACATCTTGAGAATCTAAAAGTTTTTTTAGTCTTTTATTTTCTTCTTTGAGCGGGGGGATTTTTTGAATTATACCTGACTGTATAAAAATTTTCTTTTTAAGTGCTTTATTTTCTTCAATTAATTTATTTCTAGTATTTAAGTGTTGATTAATATTATTAAAAAAAATGTTTGGTAGCTCAGCTATTTTGTATATTGGTTGTATAAGATGGTTAGAGCGCTCTCTAATTTTTTGACTTAGACTTAAATCTTTGTCAAAAAATAAAAAAATTATAGAGATAGATAAAAAAAAGAATAATTTCCAGAATGAGAGGGCGCTTTCTTTAAAATGTAGGTCATCATTTAGCATAATTATTTGTAAATTATTATTCTAGAGCTATAAAATTTGCACCTTTTTTATCTATTAGTTCCAAAACCAATCCTCCACCTCTAGCAACGCAAGTTAATGGATCGTCAGCTATTATTACAGGAATACCTGTCTCTTCTTGAATAAGTTTATTTAAACCAGTTAATAGTGCTCCTCCGCCAGTTAAAATAATCCCATTTTCAGCAATATCAGTACTTAATTCAGGTGGTGTAGCTTCAAGAGCAGTCTTGGCAGCATTTACTATACCTTTTAACGGTTCTTGTAATGCTTCTAATATTTCATTGCTGTTAATTCGGAAACTTCTTGGAATTCCTTCAGAAAGATTTCTCCCTTTTACTTCCATTTCTTGTAATTCTTTTCCTGGGTAAGCTGTAGCAATTGTATGTTTGATTTTTTCAGCAGTTGCCTCACCAATCAAAATACCATAATTTGACCTTATATATTGAAGTATGGCGTCGTTAAATTTGTCCCCACCAATTCTAACTGATTCGGAATAAACAATTCCTCCTAAAGATAAAACTGCAATTTCCGTTGTTCCTCCACCTATATCAAAGACCATAGATCCTACAGCTTCTGTGATAGGAAGGCCTGCACCTAGTGCTGCTGCAACAGGTTCTTCTATTAAATACACTTTTCTTGCTCCAGCACCTTCTGCAGACTCTTTAATGGCTCTTCTTTCAACTTGTGTCGCACCTGATGGGACACATATCAATACTCTTGGGCCAAGCAAAAAATTCTTTTTGCTAGCTTTTTTAATAAAGTGTTGAAGCATTTTTTCTGTAGTTGTGAAATCTGCTATAACTCCATCTTTTAGCGGCCTAATAGTTTCTATATTTGTTGGGGTTCTGCCTAGCATGCTTTTTGCTTCTAAACCAACAGCCCTGACCTTTTTTTTGCCATTTTCGTCAGCAATAGAAACAACAGAAGGCTCATCTAATACTAGACCTCTATTTTTTACAAACACAATAGTGTTTGCGGTTCCAAGATCTATGGATAAATCACTGGAAAATAAATCTAAAATCATCAAAACCCCCAAGTTTTCTAGTATGTTTTATAATATACTATGGTTAAAATAGTAAACAATAGGATTCTAACTTAGGACAACCATTCCTACAAGGATATCTATTTAAATCCTGATTGTTTTAATAACGGTGATTAATATATGTTTGATAATGATAAAGTTAAAGATGTTGCTAAGCTAGCTATGATTGAACTAGATGAAGAAGATGTAAAACTCTATTCTAGTGAAATTTTAAATTTTTTAAAAATAGTAGAGCAAAGTGAAAGTATTGATGTTTCAAGTTTAAGTCCCTTGTACCATGCCCCAGAAAATTTTTTAAATGCAAGAGAAGATGTAGTTGATGAAAATCCAAAAAATGATGGTATAAATTCAGCTCCTGATCAAAATGGAGATTATTTTATAGTTCCAAAGGTTATTGATTAACACTATGGAAATATATAAAAAATCTATATCTGAGTTATCTAATTTACTTGATAAAAAATCTATATCATCTGTGGAGATGACAAAATATTTTATTAATAGAATAAATTCTTATGATTCAAAATTAAATTCTTTTATTACAATCGACGAAGAATCTGCTGAGAAAGAAGCTAAAGAAGCTGATGAAATTATTTCCAAAAAAAAGCACAGTTTATTGACAGGTATCCCGATTGCGCACAAAGATTTATTTTCAACAAAAGGAACATTGACAACCTGCGGCTCAAAAATGCTTGAAAATTATATTCCTCCATTTAATGCAACAGTCGTAGAAAAATTAAAAAAAAAGGGAATGGTTAGTTTAGGAAAAACAAATATGGATGAGTTTGCAATGGGCTCTTCAAATGAATCAAGTTTTTTTGGCCATGTAAAAAATCCATGGAATTTAGAAAAGGTACCCGGAGGATCTTCTGGGGGATCGGCAGCAGCAGTAGCAGCAAGATTAGTACCTATAGCAACTGGGTCTGATACTGGAGGATCGATTAGGCAGCCTGCTTCTTTTTGTGGTTTAACTGGATTAAAACCAACTTATGGTTCAGTTTCAAGATATGGAATGATAGCTTATGCGTCGAGTTTAGATCAAGGAGGACCAATTGGTAAAAGCGCTAAGGATTGCGCAAAAATATATGATGTTATTAAAGGCTTCGATAAAAATGACCCTACTAGCAATAAGAAAACTTCTTTAAAAAGTATAGATTTTAAATCACATAAGGAGTATGCAAAAAATATTACGATAGGATTGCCAAAAGAATATTTTTCAGAAGAGTTAGATGAAAATATTTTAAGCAAAGCACAAGACTCAATTAAAGTTTTTAAAAAAATGGGGTTTAAATTTAAAGATATAAGTCTATCCAGTAATAATCTTTCGATACCAGCTTATTATATAATTGCTTCTGCAGAAGCTTCATCAAATCTTTCAAGATATGATGGAGTAAAATTTGGATATAGATGTAAAAATCCAAAAAATCTTGAAGACTTATATATGAGAACAAGGAAAGAAGGTTTTGGCAAAGAAGTTAAAAAAAGAATTATGATAGGCGCATATGCATTATCATCTGGTTACTATGACGAGTACTATATTAGAGCTCTTAAAATTAGAAGAATAATTAGAGATAGTTTTATGTCAGCTTTCAACGAAGTTGATTACATATTTGCGCCAACCTCTCCCTCAACAGCTTTTAATATTGGTGAAAAGACATCAAATGCAGTTGAGATGTATTTATCGGATATTTATACAACTTCTATAAATTTAGCTGGACTTCCAGCCGCTTCTATTCCTGTTGGTATGATTAATGATCTTCCGGTTGGAATGCAAATAATAGGTAATTATTTTTCTGAAAACACTATTCTAAATATCGCAAATTCATTTCAAGAAGAAACTGATTGGCATAAAAAAATACCTGGGGAGTTTGATAATGAATGATTGGCAAACTACCATAGGCTTAGAAATACATGTTCAGCTTTTAACAAATAGTAAAATTTTTTCATCTTCTTCAACAGCATATGGAAGCAAGCCAAATAGACAAGCATCTTATGTAGATGTTGGTATGCCAGGAACTTTACCAGTATTAAATAAGTCAGTAATTAAAAAAGCTATAGAATTTGGTTTGGCAATAAATGGATCAATATCAAAAAAATCAATATTTGCTAGAAAAAATTATTTTTATCCTGATTTACCAAAAAATTATCAAATTAGTCAACTAGATTTACCAATAGTAGAGGGCGGTTTTATAACAATAGAGGGAGACAAAGGAATTTTAAAAAAAATAAATATCACGCGAGCTCATCTCGAAGAGGATGCAGGTAAATCAATTCATAGCGAACAAAATAACTGCACATATATTGATTTAAACAGAGCTGGCACACCTCTTTTGGAGATAGTTTCTGAACCTGAGATTTCATCAGCACTTGAAGCCGTTCAATATATGAAAAAAATTCATAGTATCGTAACTTTTCTTCAAATATGTGATGGGAATATGCAAGAAGGTTCGTTTAGATGTGACGCAAATGTTTCCATAAATAAAAAAGGCGACAAGCAATTAGGTACCAGAACAGAATTAAAAAATATTAATTCATTCAAGTTCGTTGAAAAAGCAATAAATTATGAAATTAGACGACAAATAGATATAGTTGAAGAAGGCAGCAAAGTTATTCAGGAGACTAGGTTATATGACGAAGAAAAAGATATAACAAAATCTATGAGATCTAAAGAGGAAGCTAATGATTATAGGTATTTCCCAGATCCTGATTTACTGCCTATAGAAATAGATAGCGATTATATAACGCAAATTAAAAGTGATTTACCGGATCTCCCAGATGTAAAAGAAAAATATTATAGAACAGAATATAATTTAACCGACGAGCAATTAAATATAATTTTAAATAAACCAAGTTTTATAAAAATTGTAGATGAAATTTTAGATATATCTAAAATTGACCCGATAAAAATTATAAACTATTTTATTTCTTCGCTATATCCAAAGATAAATAAAGATAACTTTTCTTTAGATGAAAATCCATATCTTCCAAAGAGTTTTTGTGAAACTATTGACGCAATTGAAAATGGATTAATTCCAAAGCATTCTCTTAAAAAAATTATTGATGAAATATTTTTAAATAAGGATTCAGTTAGTGAAATACTACAAAAATATTCAAGCGAAGAACATGATGATGATTTAATTGATCAAACTATTAGTGATATTATAGAAAATAATAAAAAACAAGTTGATGAATATAAAAGCGGCAAAACAAAAATTTTAGGATTCTTTGTTGGCCAGGTTCTTAAGAATATAAAAGGTGTTAATCCTAGCATTGTTAAAGATAAAATTATAAAGGCCTTAAACTCTGTTTGAAAAAACCGAAACCCTATTAAAGCCAAAATTATCTTTTTCTGATTTAATAAATTGCAAACCATTTGCTTTAGCGAAATCTTTCAAGTATAGAGTCTGATTATGAGAATGCTCAATTACCATATAGGAATTATCATTTAAATACTTTATGCCAGATTTTATGATTTTATAAATATCATATAAGCCGTTTTCTTGAGAGTATAAGCTACTATTTGGATCCGATAAATCTTTATAATGAAAGCTATTATATTTTGATAAATAAGGAGGATTGCTCAGTATGAAATCAAATTTTTTATTTTTTATATCTTTAAACCAATTTGATTTCTTAAATTTTATCAGGTGACTTACATCATTAAGTTTTGCGTTTAAAGTTGCAATTTCTAATGCACTTGGGTTTATATCTGTTGCCAATATCTCTACATTATTGAAACTTTTTGCAATGGAAATACTTATTGCACCTGTTCCAGTCCCTAATTCAATAATGTGATTTTTATTTTTTATTATATCTTTTATTGCCTTCGGGAATATTTCAACATCCTCGCGAGGAGAAAAAACTTTATCTGCGGTTTTTATATTAAAGTTTTCAAATTCTATAATTTTAGATTTCATTGTTTGCAAGTAAATCTGCTTGGTATTCGTTTATCAAAGGAGTAATAATTGTCAGTATGTTTCCATCCAAAAAATCTTCTAAATTATAGACTGTTAAATTAATTCGATGATCTGTTATTCTTCCTTGTGGAAAATTATATGTTCTTATTCTGTCTGATCTATCGCCAGTTCCTACAAGTTTTTTTCTCATTTGCGACTGCTCATCCATTTGTTTTGATCTTTCTGAATCTAAAAGTTTTGCTTGAAGTAAAGACATTGCTTTTGCTTTATTCTTATGTTGTGATCTTCCATCCTGACATTCCACAACGACTCCTGTTGGAAGATGTGTAATTCGAATAGCCGAATCTGTTTTATTTACGTGTTGTCCTCCGGCACCACTTGCTCTAAATGTATCAATTCTTAAATCATCTGGACTGATATCATAATTTTCAATTTCTTCAACTTCAGGCATCACAGCTACTGTTGCAGCGGATGTATGAACTCTTCCTTGAGACTCTGTTTCAGGCACTCTTTGCACCCTATGCGCACCAGATTCAAATTTCAATTTGGAGAAAGCTCTGTCACCTGAGATTTTAATAATTACAAGTTTGAATCCACCTTTATCTCCTTCGTTTTCAGATAAAAGCTCTACTTGCCAATTTTGCCTTTCTGCAAATCGACAATACATTTTGTACAAATTACCAGCAAAAATCGCAGCTTCCAAACCACCGGTACCTGCTCTAATTTCAAGAAACACGTTGCTTTTGTCGTTTGGATCTTCAGGTAATAATGAAATCTCTAAATTTTTTTCAAGATGTAAAATTTCTTCTTTTGTTGTTTTAATTTCTTCTTCAGCTAATTTTTTTAATTCACCTGTTTCATTCTTAGAAATTTCTTCAGATTCTTTTAAAGACTCTTCGTTATTTAAATACTTTTTATAATCTTTAATTATTACTTCTAATCGTGCGTATTCAACAGATAAATTTTTATATTTATCCATATCATTAATTATATCTTTATCAGAGAGAAGTTCTTCTATTTCGTGATGTTTGTTATGGATTTCATCAAGTTTTTTTCTCAATGATGTTTTCATTTTTTCTTGTTTATCAAGAAAATATCACAAACTAAATTAATTAATTTCCTGTTATTAGTCTGACCTGCTTTATTTAGCGCAAGAGTAGGCTTATGAGATAATTTTGAAGTTAGATTAATACTTAATTGGTCAATTACATCTTTTGGATCTTTACCTAATTTCAACTGACTTAAGGATTTATCTAGACATGTTTTTCTGATATTTTCACAATCCTCTCTATATAATTTAATTATTGAAAAAGCAGACTGGGACTTTCTCCAATTCATATATTCTTCAACTTTGTTATCAACAATATGTTGAGCATCAATCGCCGCTTCTTCTCTTGTCTTATAATTTTTTTTGATAAGATCTTGTATGTTATCAAGAGTATATAAAAATATATCTGGAAGTTCTTTTACCTCTGACTCTATATTTCTTGGGACGCCTAAATCAACCATATAAATTGGTTTATGCTTCCTATGTTTAAGGCATGTTTCAATAGCTCCTTTACCTATTAATGGGACATTCCCAGTTATCGCACTAATCACAATATCTGAATTTTTAAGTTTTTCTGGTATGTCTTTTAATGATATTGCTCTTCCAGAAACTTCTTCAGCAATACTTTTTGCATTTTCTAATGTTCTATTGGCAATATATAATTTATTAATATTTTTTTTTCTAAGATTTTTTGCTGCTATGCTAATAGTTTCCCCAGCTCCAATTAGTAAAGCGTTTTTATCTGAAAGGTCATCATAAAATTGATCTGTTAAAGAGACTGCAACATTTGCAATTGAGAGTGAATTTGCTCCAATTTTAGTATCTGTTCTTACTTCTTTTGCGGTTGAAAAAGCATACTGAAATAATCTGTTCAAATTTTTGCCGATAGTGCCTGCATCATTAGCTTCATTAAAAGCATCTTTAAATTGACCAAGTATTTGGGATTCGCCAATTACCATTGAATCTAGGCCACATGCAACGTTTAAAGCATGTCTAACAACAGAGCTGTCAGAATAGCTATACATATTATCTTCGAAATCTTCTATAAGAAGTCCTTTTTGTCTTAATAGCCAATTGGAAATATTATTAACATATTGTAAATCATCAATCTCAAAATAAAGCTCAGTTCTATTACAAGTAGATAGAAGAAATACTTCATCAATTAAAGGCATGCTGTGAAGCTTCTTAAGTATCTTTGCTGATTCGTCTTTATCCACAGAAAGTTTTTCTCTAAGATCTAGAGAAGCTGTTTTATGATTCATTCCTATGGTTACTAAGCTCATTATCTTTACCAATTAAATTC
This sequence comes from uncultured Gammaproteobacteria bacterium, assembly GCA_913050095.1. Lineage (GTDB taxonomy): Bacteria > Pseudomonadota > Gammaproteobacteria > Poriferisulfidales. Next base: position 6,785 of record CAJXAV010000012.1, on the reverse strand, counting down.
TTTCATTTTTGTAGATTGATTAACCTTCAAAGTATATTATAACCAATTATGCAGACATATTTAAGTTTATATAGCAGCTATATTGTCAAAATAGGGCTGTTTTTTAAAAATATCATCATTATAAATATTTTATTTATAAGTCTTGCATATCCATTAAGTAATACGTCCGAAGCATCATCATTATATTTAAAAGTTAATGAAGAGAATACAGATAGCATAATAATGCAAAAGGCATTTGAAGCAGAGCTGCTTTTTAAAGAGCAAAAATATCTTGAAGCAGCAAAAATATATCATAATATCTCTAAGAAATCTGATGACCCCGAAGTTGCTAAAAGAGCTACTCAGTTAGCTGGTTATGCAAATGACTTTAAATTAATGTTAAAAAGTTCAGAAAGATGGCTGGACATTGCAAGCGATAAAGTAGAAGTAAGACACATTAGAATCTCAATATATTTAGCTCTTAATATGGTGAAGGAAGCAACACAGGAAACATTATCAGCAATTAAAATTTCAAAAGACAGAGATAAATTCGCATTAGTTTATGACACAATAAAAGTTTTTAACGACAAAGCAGTAAAACAAATATTTGATAGTGTATTTGAAAAATATAAAGATGAATATCTTGCAAATTTTTATTATGTCCAAATACTTCTTGATAATAAAAAATATAAAGAAGTAGTAAAAATTATAACTACCATAGAAAGCTTTAAAGAATTTAGTAAAAAAGAAAGCAGATGGGGAATTTTTTTAGCAGATGCTTATTATGAACTTGGAGAAGAAAAATTATCTATAGAAACATTAAAAGATTATTTGCATCACTCGCCAAAAAATTTAAATTTAAATGAATATTATGTAAGACTTTTAACTATTCAAAAAAAGTATGCAGAAGCAATAGAGCACTATAGATTTATGTCTGCTAATAAGTTAATTAGTTTTAGCAATAGCGACACATCTAAGAAAATGGCTCTGCTGAATATTGAAGCAAAAAAATTTTCAGATGCAAAAACTTTTATTAATTCTATAAAAGAAAAAGATATAAATAGCTATAATTTTTTATATGGATTACTAAATGTAAAAATGAATAAAAATAATTCTGCAGAAAATTATTTTAAAAATGTTGAAGTTGATAATATTAATTATATTAATTCTATAAAAGAGATTGCAGATATAAAAATAAAAGACAGAAATTTTTCATCTTTAAAGAAATTTTTTTCAGATCAATATAAAAAAATTCAAAATAACCAAAATATTGAGTCCAGATTAATTTTAATTGAAACGGAAATATTCTTTAATCAAGATGAGTTTGACTATGCAATGGAAAGGATAAATTATGGTATAAAAAAATATAAGGATAATGGGGCTTTTTTATACACTAGAGCACTTGTCGCTGAAAAGATTGATCGTTTTGATCTTATGGAAAGCGATCTTAAAAAATTAATAAAACTGGAGCCAAAAAATGCTCAAGCAATGAATGCTCTTGGTTATACCTGGGCTAATAACAATATGAATTTGAATGAAGCAAATCTATATATAGATGAAGCTTTAAAAATAGAACCAAATGATCCAGCAATTCTAGACAGTAAAGGGTGGGTTTTATACAGACTTGGAAATTATAAAGAAGCTGAAAAATATTTAATGAAAGCATTTGAATTAAATAATGACCCAGAGATTGTAAGTCATGTCATACAGTTGCTGGTAAAATTAGGTAGAAATAAAGAAGCGAATAAAATTTTTAAAGAGCATATCAAATTAAATCCAAAAGATAAAAAATTAATTGAACTAAAAAAAATATTAAATGAAATATAATATAATAATACTTCTTTCCTTTTTTATAATATCAGGTTGCTCAAGCTTAGAAATATTCAAAAAAAAAGAAAATTTAATTTTTGAAAAAAATAAAAATAGTATATTCTACGAAAAGTACTCTGCAAAAGGTGTGGTAAAGTTTGAAGTCAAAGATAAAAAAATTGCATCAAGATTTATTTTTTATAATAACGCAAATTCTAAAGAATTAAATTTTCTTAACATGTTTAATAGTAAAATTATATCTTTAGAAATAAATAATAATGAAATTAATGTAATAAATGTAAAAAAAGATAAGAACGCGAAAGCACTAGAAAAAATTATGAATAGAGATACTTTTAAAAAAATTATTTTGAATTTATCTGGAATTTTAACTGGCGATATTGGTAATATCGTACATTCTGAAAGATATAAAAGCGGTTTGTATAAAATTTTGAGAAATCCTGATTTTGAAGTTTTTTATAAAAAATATGATAATAATTTAATGCCAACAAATATGATTATTGACTTATTTAATATTTCTTTTGAGATTAAAATCGCGGAATGGAAATTGATAAAATGATAACCATTAAATCCCCAGCAAAAATAAATTTATTCTTAAATATAGTAAATAAAAGAAAGGATGGGTTTCATGATATCGAAACATATTTTCAGCTAATTAGTCTATATGACGAGATACATTTGGATTATTATTCGGGTTCTTCTATAAAATTCTTTTCTAATAACGATAATTTATCAATAACAGATAATCTTTGTATTAGAGCAGCAAAATTATTGAAAGATTACGCAAATCTTAATACCAATACGGGTGCCACAATTAAATTAAATAAAAATATTCCTATTGGCGCAGGTCTTGGAGGCGGGAGTTCAAATGCTGCTTCTGTACTTTTAGGATTAAATAATTTGTGGAAATGCAAATTATCTGAAAAAGAACTTTTCAGATTAGGCAAATCATTAGGGTCAGACGTCCCTGTTTTTATAGGAGGCTCATCAGCTTATGGTACAGATACTGGTACGACTTTAATCAAACATGAAGTTGAAAAAAAGTTTTTTCTTATTATTTACCCTAAAATAGAAGTATCTTCAAAAGAAATGTATAGCAAATATAAAATAAAAGATTGTATTAAACATATAAATTTAGATAATATGCATCAAAATATTGGTTTTAATAGTTTTGAAGATCTATTGTGTTATGAATATAGACAAATTAAGGAATTGCTTTCTTTGTTAAGAGAACATAATAATGGTTTTGTATCTGGGTCAGGAAGTTGTGTATTTTCAATTTTTGATGATGAGGAAAAAGCTAAACAAGTTAGCGAGTTTATTCCTAAGATATATCAAACCTATATTGTGCACAGTATAAATAGGATATAATTTATATATAATTTAAATATTGGGCCGTCGCCAAGCGGTTAAGGCATCGGGTTTTGATCCCGACATACGTAGGTTCGAATCCTACCGGCCCAGCCAGTTTTTTTTACTTCTTTTTTAATCAAATTGTATTATCATTGCACTCATAAACATAACTAGAATTAAATCTAATGGCTGACTACGAAACTTTAAAAGTATTTTCCGGAAATTCTAACAAGGATTTATCTGAAAAAATTGCTAAAAAGATTGGAATTCCTATCGGAAAAGCATTAGTAGGAAGATTTAGCGATGGAGAAGTTCAAGTAGAACTTCATGAGGATGTCAGGGGCAAAGATGTTTTTGTTATTCAGTCAACTTGCAATCCTACAAATGAAAACCTTATGGAGTTGCTAATTTTAGTAGATGCTCTCAAAAGATCTTCTGCGGCACGAGTAACTTCAGTTATACCTTATTTTGGTTATTCAAGACAAGACCGAAGAGCAAGATCTATGAGAGTTCCGATTTCAGCAAAAGTTGTTGCTAATTTAATTAGTACTGTTGGTACAAATAGACTGCTTACACTCGACTTACATTCTGACCAAGAGCAAGGTTTTTTTGATATTCCTGTAGATAATATTTATGGCTCACCCATTCTGATATCAGATATGTGGAAAAAAAAATATCCAGATATAGTTGTTGTTTCTCCAGATACTGGCGGTGTTGTTAGAGCAAGAGCAGTTGCAAAGCAACTTGGTATCGATGAGTTAGCTATTGTCGATAAAAGAAGAGAAAAAGCAAATGAATCAGAAGTAATGAATATTATCGGAGATGTTAGCTCAAAGACATGTTTAATCGTAGATGATATGGTTGATACCGCAGGCACACTTGCAAAAGCTTCTGTAGCACTAAAAGAGCAGGGTGCAAAAGCAGTAATGGCTTATGCTACTCACCCTGTATTATCAGGAAATGCTATTAAAAATATTGATAACTCCGAAATAGATGAGTTAGTTGTTACAGATACAATCCCTTTATCTTCTGAAGCAAAAGCTTGTAAGAAAATTAGACAATTATCTGTATCAAACCTTTTGGCTGAGTCAATTATTAGAGTTCATACAGAAGAATCGTTAAGTTCCCTTTTTACAGAGTAAAAAAACTTGTTCTCAAAGCAAATTTAATTGATAATACGCCCTCTTAAATTATTTAAAAAATGATATGGAATTTATAGTAAACGCACAAAAAAGAGAGAGAAAAGGAACATCTTCTTCTAGAAATATAAGAAGAGAAGGGTTGGTCCCAGGCATAATATATGGGGCAAACGTTGCTGAAGAGGCTATTTCATTAAACAAGTATGAGATTGCAAAAAATCTTGAAAATGATGCGTTTTATAGTCAAGTACTCGATATATCTTTAGATGGTAAAAAACAACAGGTTGTTTTAAGAGATATTCAAAGACATCCAGCAAAAAGAGAAATATTGCATATGGATTTCCAAAGAATTAAAGCTGATGAAAAAATTAATGTAACAATTCCTATTAAATTTATAAATGAAGATATAGCCCCTGGTGTAAAAGTTGATGGTGGTATAGTCAGTCATTTAATAACCGAATTAGAAGTCGTATGTCTGCCAGCTAATATCCCAGAAAATATAACTATAGACTTGGCAGAATTACCAATCGACAAATCAATTCATTTAACAGAATTAAAATTACCAGATGGTGTAGAACTTACTCTTCTTCAACATGGTGATATAGAATCCTCTGATATGGCAGTTGTGGTTATTCATAAAGCTAAAGCTGTTGTTGAAGAAGAAGAGCCAACAGAAGCTCCTGAGGCTACAGAAGTTGCATCTGATCAGAAGAATGATGAAAATAATGATTCTGACAAAGATAAAGAATCTGAAGAATAAAAATCTAATCAAAGCCCTATGTCAAATAATGATAATGGTTTGCCAAAAATAAAATTGATTGTAGGTTTGGGCAATCCTGAAAAAAGTCTTCTTAAAACACGCCATAATGTTGGTTACTGGTATTTAGATAAGTTTCTTGACAAATATAACGTAAAATTATCCGAGGATAAAAAACTAAGCAGTCATTTTTGCAAAGTAGATTATAATGACGATCAAATCTTTTTAGTAAAACCAAGTTTTTTTATAAATGATAGCGGTAAATCTTTATCAAGTTTCAGTAAATATTATAAAATTAATTCACAAAGTATTTTAGTTATTCATGATGATATAGATTTGGATGTCGGAGATGTAAGATTAAAATTCGGTGGCGGTCATGGCGGGCATAATGGATTGAGAGATATTATTAATCATATGGGAAAAGATTATTGGAGATTGAGAATTGGTGTTGGGCACCCTGGAAGAAAAGAATTAGTTCATGGACACGTTCTAAGTAACCCATCAAAACACGAAGAACTTGAAATTAATATTTCTATAAATGAGTCATTTGATAATATAAATATCTTGCTTGATGGCGAATTCGAAAGATATACAAAAATTTTGCACACGAGGTAATTTATGGGATTTAAATGCGGGATAGTTGGTTTGCCAAATGTTGGTAAATCTACCTTATTTAATGCTTTAACAAAAAATAAAGTTGCTGCAGAAAATTACCCTTTTTGCACAATTGATCCAAACGTTGGGATTGTAGAAGTTAACGATAAAAGATTAAAAGATCTCTCCAAAATTGATAATCCAAAAAAAATTATTCCTGCAGTTATAGAATTTGTTGATATTGCTGGCCTGGTAGCAGGTGCATCAGAGGGTGAAGGTCTTGGAAATAAATTCTTAGCAAATATTAGAGAAACTGATGCGATAGCTCATGTAATTAGATGTTTTGAAAATGACGATATAACTCATGTTTCAGGAAAAATAGATCCAATCTCAGATATTCAAACAATAAATACGGAGTTGTTACTATCTGATATGTCTGTTGTAGAAAAAAGCTTAGCGCGCCTTAAAAAACTTTCTAAGACAGGAAATAAAGCAATAATTCCAGAATTAAAAGTTATGGAAGAAATTGAGAAAGAATTGAATGACGGTAATTTTCTTCAACAAATATATAAAGATAATAAAGACCTTCTAAAGCAATATAACTTTTTAACAGCAAAACCATTTTTTCTTATCTTAAATGTTGGAGATGATGAAATACAAGGAAATCAATATACAGAAGAAGTTAAGAAATATTGCAAAGAAAAAAATATTTCAAATATAATAATTTCAGCAAATATTGAATATGATTTATCAATGATGAGTGATGAAGAAAAGAAAGAGTATTTTGAGTTATACAATCTTGAAGAGTCAGGAATAGATAGAGTTGCAAAACATGGTTATGATATTCTTAATCTCGGCACATTTTTTACTTCTGGACCAACAGAAACAAGAGCGTGGACTATTAAAAAAAATTCTTTAGCTCCAGAGGCAGCAGGTAAAATTCATACAGATTTTCAAAAAGGTTTTATTAGGGCAGAAGTTATAGCATTTGAAGATTATATAAATCTTAAAGGATCAGTAAACGCAAAAAATGAAGGTAAAATGCGGCTAGAAGGTAAAGAATATCAAGTGGCAGAAGGAGATATTGTTGTATTTAGGTACAACGTTTAAGTATAATATCATTTGTAATTTGGCTA
>CAJXAV010000011.1 GCA_913050095.1 uncultured Gammaproteobacteria bacterium | reverse complement strand
GCTGATGGTTATGGATATGATGTTCGTGTTCAACCAAGAAGAAATGTAATGCTTACATCTTCATTTACAGGTTGGTCAAACTATATGATGGACTTTGGTCAAATGTTACAAGACGGCGAAGCTATGAAAAGGTTTGGTAATACCATGGTTGTTTGGGATCTACATACAAGAAAACCAAAAAAAGTAATTGATGTACCTGGTGCTCCATTAGAAATTAGATGTGCATGGGGAGCAAATAATAATTATTGTTTCACAACTACAGCTTTAACTTCAAAAATATGGTTAATATATGAAGATGATAATGGTGAATGGCAAGGAAAGGCTGTAGCTGATATTGGCGATGCTTCTAAAGTGCCTTTACCAGTTGATATTTCAATAACAGCTGATGATAAAGGGCTATGGGTTGATACATTTATGGATGGTAAAGCTAGATACTTTGATATCTCAGATCCATTTAACCCTGTTCAAAAATATGAAGAAACTATTGGTTCACAAGTTAATATGATTTCTCAAAGTTGGGATGGAAAAAGAGCATACTTTTCTACATCTCTTTTGGGAAACTGGGATAAAACAGGTGAAGCTGATGAACAGTGGGTTAAACTCTATGCTTGGGATGAAGAAAAATTAGAGCTTTCACACAAGTGGACTATTGACTTTTATAAAGAAAAATTAGGAAGGGCTCATCAAATGAGATTTGGCGCATATTCTTTATACTCTAGTCAAGGTAAAAATAATAATAAAGAAGTAACAATGCTTGATAAGTAATTTATTAATTACTTTCAAGATGGTAATATATAAAGGCTAACATTTGTTAGCCTTTTTTTTTAAATACATTATGAATAAATTTATATTAATTCTTTTGGTTTTTGGATTTAGCAATTTTGCGTACGCAGAAACAGATTTAAAAGTTGAAAGAGATAAAATTAAAAGCGAAAGAAATAGTCTTGCTATTGGCTGGAGAGATAATCTTGGATACGATTTACCAAAGCCGGGATCATACACATTATATAAAATAAGAAAATCCGGTAACGGGAAAGTTATTGATGAAAAAGGTAAGCAAAAATCACTTCATGATATAATGAACAATAAAATTACCTTGTTAAGTTTTATATATAGCAATTGTACTGATACAAATGGTTGCCCGCTTGCAACTTCAGTATTTTATAAAATACAAGATAAAATAAAAAATAATAAAGCAATACTAAATAAACTAAAGATGATTAGTCTTAGTTTTGATCCTGAATTTGATACACCAGAAATTATGTCCTTATATGGCAAAGACTTATCTTTTATCGATGCAGATTGGGATTTTTTAACAACTAAATCACTGGAAGAATTAGATCCAATTTTAGAAAACTATGACCAACCTGTTATAAGAAAATACAAAGAAAATGGGGATTATGACGGTGTGGATTCACATTTATTGAGGGTTTTTTTAATAGATGATAGAAAACTTATAAGAAATGTATACAACGTTGATTTTCTTCACCCTGACCTATTGATAAACGATATAAAAACTTTATTATTAGGTAATGAGTGAGACCTTTTTTAAAAAAAATGTACATAGTTTGTTCTTTGTAGTTGTTTTATTATTAAGTAAAGTTGCTTTTAGCGAAGACAGCATAAACTATTCTGGTGCAGGCGATAACAAAGACGGTTATGATTCAAAAAATTACACAACAAAGTCATTAAGCTTAGACCACAGAAAAGGAAAAAAGGCTAATTTAGTAAAATATGTTACGAGAAAACAATTAGGCTTGCCTTTACTAGTAGTGCCAAAAAATAATCCAATAACAGAGAAGAAAGTTGAACTCGGTAAAAAATTATTTTTTGATAGAAGAATTTCATTAAATAATACAATGTCATGTGGGATGTGCCATGTACCTGAGCAGGGCTTTACAAATAATGAGATAAAAACAGCAGTTGGTATTGAAGGTAGATCTAATTTAAGAAATACACCTACGTTATTAAATATTGCATTTAATAAGTTTCTTTTTCATGATGCTCGAGAGTACTCATTAGAGAATCAAGTTTGGCAGCCGGTTTTAGCTCATTCTGAAATGGCAATGCCATCATTTGGTTTTACAATAAAAAAACTTAAATTAATACCTGGTTATACAAAACTTTTTGATGATGCTTTCCCAGATGAAGGAATAACAATTGAGACATTTGGGAAAGCAATAGCTAGTTATGAAAGATCCCTTATATCTGCAAATTCAAATTTTGACAAGTGGTATTACGGTAAAAATGAAAATGCTGTTAGTGATAAAGTTAAAAAAGGGTTCAATATATTTATGGGAAAAGGTAATTGTTCAAGTTGTCATTTAGTAGGAAATAATAGCGCATTATTTTTTGATAATAAATTACATAATACTGGTATTGGGTATGCAGAGTCTATGGGGCTGTTAAAGAATAAGAAAACAAAAGTTCAGCTTGCACCTGGCGAATATGTGGAAGTTGATAATAATATTATTAAAAGTGTAAATCAGCAAAAAAAAATGAACGATTTAGGATTATATAGTATTACAGAAAATCCTGCTCACAGATGGTTATTTAGAACACCAACTCTTAGAAATATTTCACTTACTGCACCATATATGCATAATGGTGTATTTGGTACATTAGAAGAAGTAATAGATTTCTATAATGAAGGTGGAATAGAAAATGAACTTTTAAGTCCTTTAATAAAAAAAATTAATTTATCTAAAATAGAAAAAGAAGATCTTAAATTATTTTTAGAATCTTTGGTTGGTGAGAATGTGAATATTTTAATAGCAGACGCACTGTCACAACCAGTAGGTGATTTAACAAAAAAAGATCCGAACTGGGCAAACGAAAAGGATATGGGATACAATAAATAATATGAATAAAAAACCTTTTATAGCAGTATTATTTATTTTTCTTATATCATGCTCTGAGAATTTTTCCGAGCCTATGATTAAATTTGATGGAAATAATATTGAAACTAAATTTAATATACCGGATTTAGAAGGTAAAATTTTTAGTATAGATGATTTTAAGGGAAAATTTGTCTTAGTTAATTTTTGGGCTACATGGTGCGCTCCCTGCGTTAGAGAACTTCCTTCATTAAATAATTTGCATAACGAATTTAAGAATAATAAAAATTTTGCGATGATAGCAATAAATATTGGGCAAAACAAAAGCGTTGTTAATAAATTTATTAAAGAAAAAGCCCCGATAGATTTCTTGGTGCTCTTGGATGAGAACATTGAACTGTCAGACTGGAACGTTCAGGCAATTCCTACTACATTTCTTATAAACGACTCAGGAAAAATTATTTATAAAATTGAAGGTGAAAAAGAGTGGGACAGTTCTGAGTTCACTAAATTCTTTAAGAATATTATAAAATAATTTATTATTCTGATGTAGTTGGGTCAATTGTTTTTGTAACAGCGCTAATTTTATTTGCTGGAAAACCACCTTCTTTAGCATGTTCTTTAATTAGCTCTTCATTTGGTGCAATGTAAACACAATAAACCTTGTCTTTAGTCACATAACTTTCAACCCATTGAATTTCTGTTCCTAATTGTTTTAAGACTGAACAAGATTTTTGTGAGATCCCTTGAAGATCATCAGTGGTTAAAGATCCTGCATCTGGAATATCTCTTTCAATTATAAATTTTGGCATTTTTTCTCCTATTTTTTTTTATTTAATCATTGCCGCCCATAAATGACATAAGTATATGTAGTAAACTAGTAAATAAATTATAAATTGAAACATATAAAGTTACTGTAGCCATTACATAATTTGTTTCACCACCATTAATTATTGCGCTAGTTTGAAAAAGAATTAACCCACACATTAAAAGAGCAAAAAGACTTGAAATTCCAAGCATCATGATTGGAAAATAATATCCCATCATTGATGATATTAATAGAACTATACTAGCTAGAAAGGCAATAATTATGCCAGATGTTAGGAAGCCACCCATAAAGCTAAAATCTTTCTTGGTATAATTAACGTATGCTGATAATGAAAGGAATATCATTCCTGTTAACATTAGTGCTGTTGTTACTATTTCTGCACCATTACTTAAATTATTGATATAAAGATTTAATATTGGGCCTAATGTAAAGCCAAGCACACCTGTTAAACAAAATACCCAAAAAATTCCTGATGCATTATTTTTATTTTTTGTAGTCAGGTACAATGTTAAAAAGTACAATCCAAGAGTAATGAAAGGGTTAACAATTGCTACATTCAACATATAGCTAGTGAAAGCTGCAAAGGCACTAAAAATTAGTGTAGCGGACAAAAGAATGTAAGTATTTTTAAGTACTTTGTTTGTTATAGAGGTTCTTGCTTGTTCTCTTACTGTTGTATTGCTATTATTCATATATTAAGCTCCATAATTAATTTTATATATACATTAACGCTTTATTTCGCACTTGTAAATATATACGAATATTAAAAAGACCATTAAATAAATAGGAGAGTTGGCAGAGTGGTCGAATGCGGCGGTCTTGAAAACCGTTGAGCCGAAAGGTTCCGGGGGTTCGAATCCCTCACTCTCCGCCAAATTTTAACGAAGTATTAGGGAGGAAAAAATGATGATAGTAATCTTGACAATAATATGCATAGTTATTATGTTGATTTTATTCTCTATAAGTAAAAGTCTTGATTCTCTCAACGAGCAATTGGATCAAATTGTAGAGATTACAAAAAAAGTTCAGAGTGAAATTGATAGTAAAAATAATTAGATAAGATTGCGTGTTTTTATTTGGGCTAATTTTAAAAGTTATGTTCAAAATCAACTATTAGTCCAATTTCTTTCATCCAAGCTTTAAAGCCTCCCTTCATATGTGAAATTTTTGTGTAACCCATATCTTTAAGAGTTTTTGATGCTAGCGCAGATCTTGCCCCAGAGTGGCAATATAAAATTATGTTTTTATCCTTATCAAAAAAATCTCTATAGTATTCACAAGTTGGGTCAGCAAAAAATTCTAAATGGCCACGTGATGCGTGATAAGAACCGGGAATTATACCATTTTCAATTAATTCAGAAGTATCTCTTAGATCTATAATGTGCGTGTCAGTTGACACTAGCTTTTTTTTTACATCATGAACGTTTAATTCTTCAAGATTATTTTTTGCTTTTTTTACCATTTCTTTGGCTGTTATGTTGTCCATTATTTGTCCCTACGTAAGATATTTACTGATTAAGCCATATTATATAATCATTTTTATGTAAGATGTATATTATTTGTATTATTATAATATTAGGGAATCAAAAATTTTTTAAAGGTTTGGTTGATGAAATTAGGAAGACTAATAATAGATATTGATGATGTAGAATTATCAAAAGATGATATTGAGATATTGTCTCATCCATATGTAGGAGGTGTAATACTTTTTTCAAGAAATTTTTTATCAATATCACAGGTAAAAAAACTTATTCTTGATATAAAAAAAGTAAGATCTCCATCGTTAATAATTTATATTGACCAAGAGGGTGATAGGGTACAACGGTTTAAAAGTGGACTTACAGCTTTACCTTCAATAGAAGTTTTTGGGGAAAGTTATGATTCAGATCCTTCTGAGACTTTAAATTTATCTAAAGATTTAGGATGGTTAATAGGCTATGAATTATTATCATTGGGTGTAGATGTAAATACTATGCCTGTATTAGATATAAATTACAAAAGAAGTAACATAATGGATAGAAGATGTTTTGCTGAAAAGCCGTTAATAGTCTCAGAACTTGCAAATGAGTTTATTAAAGGTGCTAAGAGTGCTGGTATTTCTAGTATTTGCAAACATTTTCCAGGACATGGATATGCAAAGACAGATTCACATGTTGAATTACCTGAAGACAATAGAGATCTTAAAACTATATACAGCCAAGACATAATGCCATACAAAAATGCAATAAATAATAATGTTGAGGGGATAATGACTTCGCATGTACTTTATAGAAATATAGACAAATATCCACCCACAATATCTCAAAAATGGCTTAAGTTATTAAGAAATGACTTGAGGTACAAAGGTTTAATTTTTTCAGATGATTTATCAATGAAAGCACTACAAAAATTTGGTGATATAGGAGATAATTTACTAAAATCAATAGAAGCGGGATGTGACTGCATATTCATTTGTAATAACAGGAACAAAGTTGTTAATATAATTGATAATTTTAAAATTAATATAGATGAAGTTATAAGCAATAAGATTATGAAATTAAATAAAAAAAATACAGTTGATGATTTTAATAAAAATAAAAAAAGAATTAAAATTAAAGAAATGCTTACGAAGATACAAGAAAAAAAACAAATAGAAATTAAATTATAAAATAAATGAATAACATACTACAAAATTTTTATATAGAGCATTGGTTAGTAAAATTTTTAATAATAATAATTATTATTATTTTAATTAATATTGTTACAAGATTTATATTAAACAGCCTAAAAAAACAATTCAGCAAAACTAATAACTTGTGGGATGATTGTGTTATAAACTCGGTGTACAGACCATTTACAATCCTTGTGTGGATATTCGGAATTGTTTTTACTTTAGAAGCTTTTAATAATGATATGAAAGCACTATCTATATCGCATGATTTTTTAATGAATGTTAAAAAGGCAGGTTTAATTTTTGTTATTGCCTTATTTTTATTAAATATATCAAAGAACTTTCAGGTTGCTGTGATAGATTATAATAAAAAAAATAATATTGATGTTGATGAAGCTACATATGAGGCTATTACAAAAATTATAAGACTTTCTGTAATAATAACCTCTGGCCTAATAATTCTTCAAACTTTTGGTTTTAGTATATCTGGTGTATTAGCTTTTGGTGGAATAGGGGGTGTTGCAGTCGGATTTGCCGCAAAAGATATGCTGGCAAATTTTTTTGGAGGACTTATGATATATCTTGATAGGCCTTTTAGAAAAGGTGATTGGATAAGATCTCCAGATAGAGAAATTGAGGGCACTGTTGAAAATATCGGCTGGAGACAAACTTCTATAAGAAATTTTAGAAAGAATGTTATATATATTCCAAACTCAGTTTTTATGAATATTATCGTTGAAAATCCATCAAGAATGACTCACAGAAGAATAAGAGAAGTTATAGGTTTAAGATATAAAGATTTATCTAAAATGACATCGATTGTTGACAAAGTTAAATCCATGATTTTATCTCATGAAAACATTGATCATTCGCAAACAACAATAGTAAATTTTGATAGCTATAATGATAGTTCAATTGATTTTTTTATTATTACTTATGCCAACACAAAAGAATGGGTTAAGTACCACGAGATCAAGCAAGACATATTAATGAGAATTGGGGATATAATTGAAAATGAAGGTGCTGAAATAGCATTTCCTACAAGAGTTGAGATTAGAGAAGAGTAATTAATTTTCCTTCACTTTACTCACGCTTACGATTATACCGAAATTTTCTCTGTCGATGTAATTTACTTTATTTAACTTTATTTTTTGAATTATCTTATATTTTTTTGAGGTTAAGAAATTATTTGAAAAAAATCCAGGTGGTTTCATTATCATTCTTTCGAATAGATCTAAACTGATTTGATAAAAATCCTTTTTTGAAAAAAAGATGGACCCTTCATATTTTGTAATTTTTCCAGAGCTTAGAATATCAAAATCATTTACAAAAATTTTTTCATCAATGATACTTTGGCTATAATCGTATCCATTTTTAATTTTAATATGCTTTATATTGCCAATTTTCTGAATCCATTCGATATGTTCTAAAACACGAATATCATCATCAGAATCTAATAGCTCAACATAATCATTATAATTATCTAGTTTATAATCCATGTCGTATTTTACGCAAACATTATCTTCATTTATCAAACAATTATTTCTTCCAATTTTTATTGTTTTTGGACTTAAAAATCTTTCATCAATATAGTTTTCTACATAATCTCTATAGTTAGAGTTATTATTTGATATCATTATTAATTTTACGTGAAACAGCTGATCTAATTCATTTGATATTTCTTCAGCATACAATAATGATGTTAGCTGCATGAGAATTAAAAATTTTATTATTTTCATTTTATACTCTCTATTATGTTTGCTATTACTATTTTTTTATCTCTTATATCCTTAAAATCTTTTTTATATATTAATGTATTATCTTTTGTAAATGATACATTATTATGACTATTATTAATAAACTTTATTAGTTTTTCGTGATTAATATTTGAGTTTTCTTGGAAAGCTATTCTTAGCTTATCCTTAGATACTAATAATTTTTTTATCCCAATTTTTGAGTATTTTATCTTCATTTTTGTAATATCTATTAAGTTATTTATTTCTTCTGGCAGGTTGCCAAATCGGTTTATTAATTCAAGGACTATGTTATCAATTTGTTCTGCACTCTCAGCATTTGCTATCTTTTTATACATAATTAATCTTTGATTAACATCATTTATATAATTTTCTGGTATAACTGCTATCTCATTAATATCAACCTCAGTTATCGTATCTAGTGGGTGGTCTAAATTTGGTATTTTACCTGATTTTAGAGAAGATATAGCTTTTGACAGAATTCTATTATATAAAGAAAAACCTATTTCTTGAATATCCCCACTCTGCGACTCACCTAAAAGTGCTCCAGCTCCTCTTATTTCTAAATCTCTTGAAGCTATTGAAAATCCAGAACCAAGATCTTCTAAATTCTCTAAAGCTTGTAACCTTTTTTTTGCGTTTTCAGTTATACAGTTTTTATCAGGCACTAATAAATAACAGTATGCTTGTTTATCACTCCTACCAACACGTCCTCTAATTTGATGAAGTTGCGACAAGCCGAATTTATCTGCCTTATTAATTATAATTGTATTAGCATTTGCAATATCAATACCATTTTCAATAATAGTTGTAGATAAAAGTATATTAAATTTTCTATTATAAAATTCTAGAATTATTTTTTCTAGTTGCGAAGGGTTCATTTGTGCATGTGCAATTTTTATAGAATAAGATGGCATTAATTCTTGAAGTTCATTGTATATATAGTTTATATCTTTAACTCTATTATGAAGAAAAAATATTTGTCCGCCTCTATTTATTTCTCTATCACATGCTTCTTTTATAACTGTATTTTTCCAGTTTGATGTATATGTCTTTATCGGAATTCTATTTTCCGGTGATGTTGCAATAATACTTAAGTCTCTTAAGCCTCCTAACGACATATTTAATGTCCTAGGTATTGGAGTCGCTGTAAGAGTAAGAACATTAATTTCATTTTTTAGTTTTTTCAAAAATTCTTTATGTTTAACGCCAAACTTTTGTTCTTCGTCTATTATAAGTAACCCTATAGATTGATATTCTATATCTTTTTGTATAGCTCTATGAGTTCCAATAATAATATTACAATGACCTGATTTTATTTCTGATGTGATTTTTTCTTGTTCTTTTTTTGATTTGAATCTTGACAAACATCTAATATTAAAAGGCCAATTTTTAAATCTATCTAAAAATGTTTTTTCATGTTGTTCTGCGAGGAGTGTTGTTGGAGCTAAAACAACAACCTGTTTTAAATTAGAAGCACATATAAAAGCTGCCCTTAGTGCAATTTCTGTTTTACCAAAACCAACATCTCCACATACTAGCCTATCCATAAGTTTCTCAGAAGTTAAATCTGATATCACATCAGAAATAGCATTCTTTTGATCTTCAGTCTCATCATAAATAAATTCGCTAGAAAATTGATTATATTCAAACTCATTCAAATCATATTTTATGGTTTTTTTGAGTGCTCGTTTTGCATTTATTTCAAGAAGCTCTGCAGCAATATCATATGCTTTTTTTGTCGCTTTCTTTTTTGCCGATCCCCATGAAGTACCACCAAGCTTGTGAAGTGGAGCGGTTTCATCCTCAACTGTATTATATTTATTTACTAAATGTAGAGATGAAACTGGAACATATAATTTATCATTATCTTCATATAAAATTGTAAGGTACTCATTGCTAATACCTGCTGATTTAAGATGTTTAAGGCCATCATATCGTCCAATACCATGAATCTCATGAACTACAGGTGAGCCAATTTCAAGGTTTTTTAATTGATCAATAAAAAAATTAGATTTAGGATTTCTCTTATTGCTGTGCTGTTTTACTTTATCTTTTATAATATCTTTTATATTAATAAAAGAAACGCCAATATCGTTAATTTTAAATGAATCTCTTAGTGACCCATTGATAATGTAAAATTTATCTGTAGAAAACTCAGCATTATCTAAAGACTCAATTTTTTTATAAATAATCTTATGAATCTTAAAAATATCTTCAATTTGAGTAATTTTATTTTCATTATTACAGAATAATATAACGCATGATAAATTTTCTATATAGCTTTCTAAGTTTTGCAATGGTTTATCTAGAAAAGGCTTGAAAGAAATATCGGGTACAGCTGAGATATTGTAATTGAATGAATCTTTATCTAGTGTTTTTTGATTGTAAATTTTTGTGATATTTTTTTTATTTATTTCATCAAGTATGAAATTATTTTTAGTATATAACAATTCTTTACTCAGAACCTTTTCTCCATTTTCTGTAAGGTCTTCAAATCTTTCATCAATTTGATCATTATAATCATTTATTTGATTATATATTGCGTCATAAATAAATATATTATGAAAACTTTGAAGATAATCAAATATGTTGTTTGTATTTTCAAATAAAAGTGGAAAGAAGTTATTGAACCCCTGAGGAATTATATTATTACTGATATTTGTATATATTTCATTATTATTTGGATTGCCTTCAAATAGCTCTCTAAATTTTTTTCTAAAATTGATTATATTAGATTTTCTACAAATAATATTATTGATAGGAGTAATAAATATTTTTTTACATTGTAAATTGTCGTATGATATTTGCGTTTCAGTATTAAAATATTTTATTGTTTCAATTTGAATATCATTTAAGTCAATTCGAATAGGGTATTGATACCCACCTGGAAATATATCAATTATTGCGCCTCTAATTGAAAATTCTCCTTGAAAATTTACTTGAGGATTATTTATGTAGCCTATACTTGAAAGATTTTCTTTTAAATTATTTATGTTTAAATCTAAACCTTCTTTTAATAATATAGTTTCATTTATAAGTATTTCTTTAGGAATTAATTTCTTTTTTAAGTTTTTTATTGTTGTTATAACAGTTATGTATTTTGATTTGGAATTTATTAGTTTAATTAGATTTAAATTTTTACTTGAGCTTAAATACTTATCTGAATTAACCATGTCATATGGCATTTCTTCTGTTCCAGGTATAAAAATTATTTCTTTCTCATCATCATCTTTCTCATAAAATTTTATTTCTTTATATATTCTTTTGCCTTCATTATTATTTTTTACTATTACTAATTTTTTATCGTATTTTTGCTCATATATGAATAGTGAATCTGACGAATAGCTAAGCCCGTCAAATACCTTTGATTGGGAATTATTAAAATATGAGTGTAATTTCTCTTTTATTTTGCTATTGGCCATAAAAATACCGAAATTCTTATAAATTTTATTTTATTTTAAAAAGGTGCATATTCTACATGAATATTATTCAAAATGTTCTTACAAGTGTGATTTATATAGATTATCTCATATGTTATTATTAGTTAATTAATCTAATTGTGGAAAATACTTTGAATAGCATAGAAATTTCAGTGAATTCAGCATCTTGCTACAAGAATAATAATATTGTCTTTAATAATGTCAATTTTAAGGTAAAAGATTATGATGTTGGTCTCATTACCGGGCCAAACGGATGTGGTAAAACTACATTAATTAAAGCTTTATGTGGTATACAAAATTTGGAATCTGGAGAAATATTATTCAATAATGTGAATATAAAGGACTCAAAGAGTATTTTCTTTGAAAATCTAGTTTATGTTGGACATAAAAACAGTTTGAATAACGACCTAACAATTATTGAAAATTTAGAGTATTTAAGTGCATTAGATAACTCGGTACATAAAACCGACAATAATGTCATCGAAAAAGCAATGAATTTTTTCGATATTTATAAATATAGAGATTATATGGTGTCAGATCTTTCAGAGGGTAATAAAAAGAAAGCCTCATTATCAAGATTACTAATTTCTCAAAAAAAGATCTGGGTGTTAGACGAACCATTAAGTAATTTAGACGAGGGAACAATTAAAAATTTTATTAACCTGATATTGTCTCATCAAAAAAAGGGTGGTATTACAATTGCATCAACACATAATGATTTTTCAGGAAACATAAAAAATATAAGACATTTGAAAATGGTTGGTAATAAGTAATGATAACGACAATAGTAAAAAAAGAATGTAGTTTGTATTTTAGAAATTTAAATAATATGTTTTTGCCCTTAATTTTTTTCTTTTTAATAATTTCTATTTTTCCATTAGTTTTAGGACCAGAAAAAATTTTATTCGATAAAATTATCCCTGGAGTAATTTGGATAACTTCAATTTTAACAACATTATTAACTTCTAATAATTTTTTCAAAGATGATTACAATAATGGAATCATTGAGACATACATGACATCAGAGTCTTCAGTTGAGCTAATTTTATTTCTAAAAATTATTTTATGCTGGATATTTACATGTTTCCCAATAGTGATTTTTATTCCATTGGTTTCCTTACTATTTGACATACCATTTCAAATTTCTTTAGTGATATTACTTACTCTTATAATTGGTACTCCTGTACTAATATCTATTGGTATATTTGGTTCTGCTTTAACTTTAGGTCTGGCAAAAAATAACACTCTTTTGCCAGTAATAATTCTTCCTTTTTATATTCCAGTTTTAATTTTTTCTGCTAGCGCAATTGAAGCTGTTTCAGTAGGTCTTCCTTACGGTATGCAAATTTATATTTTATTGGCATTCTTATTTCTTGTTCTACCTATAATGCCATATTTACTAAAATACACGTTAGGAATTAGTATAAACAATTAATTATGAATATTTCTAAAATTGCAAACTTAAAATTCTTTTATATAAAAACTCAAAAAATTTCATTTTTTTTGTCAATTTTCACTTTGGTTTTGTTTATTATTGGAATCTACTGGGGTTTATATATTGCGCCTGAAGATTATCTCCAAGGTAATAGTTACAGAATTATGTACGTACATGTGCCTGCCGCGTGGCTGTCCTTACAAACGTATATTATTATGGCAGTCACTGGATTCATAGCTTTAGTCTGGAAAATAAAAATAATGGAAATTACAAGTATTCAATGCGCTCCTATAGGTGCTTTTTTTACTATTATTGCTCTTGTTACTGGAATGATTTGGGGTAAGCCTACTTGGGGAACCTATTGGGTATGGGATGCAAGATTGACCTCGGAATTGATATTATTATTTCTATATGTAGGTATTATTGTGCTGTATTCTGCATTTAATGATAAAAGACAAGCTGTAAAAATTACCTCTTTACTAGCTATAGTTGGTTTAATAAATATTCCAATAATTCATTATTCAGTTGAATGGTGGAACACACTTCACCAAGGACCTACTGTAACAAAGTTTGATAAACCTTCAGCGCATATAACTATGCTTTTACCATTACTTTATATGTTTATTGTATTTAATATTTATTTTTTAACTGTAATAATAAAAAGAGTGAGATTAGGAATATATATGAGAGAAAAAAATAATAAATGGATGGAGGAATATTTAAATGATTGAATTTTTAGATATGGGTAAACATACAATTTTTGTATATATAGCCTACATATTTTCTATAATAGTATTATTAATTGGTTATTGGCAACCACATTTTACTTTAAAGAAAGAAATAGAAAAACGAAATGATAAAAATCACAAAAAGAAATAAAAAAAGCATAATTAAAATATTAGTATTCTTTTTTGCAATAGCCAGTTTTAGTACTTTGCTAATTTACGCTTTTAGTAAAAATATGGTTTATTTTTATACGCCTTCACAGATTGTAAACCAAGAAGCACCTGTTAACACTTTTATAAGAGTTGGCGGAATGGTAAAAAATGAATCAGTTATTAGGTCAAAGAATAATTTAAAAGTTTCATTCATAATACATGATACAGAAAAAGAGATTAATATAATATATGAAGGTATACTTCCTGATCTTTTTGCAGAAGGACAAGGAGTTGTTATGACTGGAAAATTAATTAGTGATAATAATTTCTTAGCCGACGAAGTTCTTGCAAAACACGATGAAAATTATATGCCGCCAGAAGTTGCAGATATGATGAAAAACAAAAACATGGATTTATATAAGAAATGATTACAGAAATTGGTAACTTTTTTCTCAGTATCTCTGCAACATTTTCTTTATGTCTGTTTTCATTGATATTTTTTAAGAAGACAGTAGAAGTCAATACAAGGATATATTTTTGTAAAATTTTATCTTTTTCAATAACGTTTTTAATATTAATTGCCTTTTCTCTTTTAAGTTATGCTTTTCTTAATGATGACTTTTCATTAAGATATGTTGCAAATAATTCAAATATTTCTTTGGAAAATATTTATAAATTTTCTGCTGTTTGGGGAGCCCATGAAGGTTCAATTTTACTATGGGTATTCGTTTTATCACTATGGTGCTCAAGCATAATTTTATTTTCAAAAAATATGTCAAAAATTATAATTATTGATATGTTATCGGTTATGGGAATTTTACTTCTTTTTTTCTTATTATTTATACTTTTTAGCTCTAATCCATTTGATAGAATTTTTCCAGTACCACTAAACGGAAACGATCTTAATCCTCTTCTTCAAGACCCAGGATTAATCATACATCCTCCAATGCTATATTTGGGTTATGTTGGAACAAGTGTCCCTTTTGTTTTTGCTATAGCTGTATTGTTAAATGGAAAGATTCAGCTTGAGTGGCTTGCCTGGTTAAGAAAGTGGGTAATATCGTCTTGGATGTTTCTAACTATTGGAATTACTCTAGGAAGCTGGTGGGCTTATCATGAACTAGGTTGGGGTGGTTGGTGGTTTTGGGATCCAGTGGAAAATGCTTCTTTTATGCCATGGCTAGCAATAACTGCTTTGATGCATTCAATAATAGTTTCTGAGAAAAGAGGAATATTTATAAGCTGGAGCATATTGCTAGCAATTTTAACATTTTCATTGAGCTTATTAGGAACTTTTTTAGTAAGATCAGGAATACTAGTATCTGTTCATGCTTTTGCAAATGATCCAGAGCGTGGATTATATATATTAACATTTTTAACTTTAATTATTGGATCATCACTATATTTATATTTTTTAAAGTCAAGATTTCTAGTATCTGAAAAATATTACTCAGTTACTTCAAAAGAATTTATATTATTACTTAATAACTTATTTCTAACAGTTACAACTTTTGCGATTCTATTAGGCACACTTTATCCTTTGATAACTAGTTCTTTAAATTTAGGAAAAATTTCTGTAGGAGCACCGTATTTTAATTTTATTTTTGCAGCATTGACACTTCCTATTGTCCTATTAATGTCGCCAGCTATATACACTAGATGGAAAGAAACAAATTATAATCTTTTAATAAAAAGATTAGGACCAATCTTAATTTTCTCTATAATTATTTCTTATGTGTATCTACACTTTTATTATAAAACAGATACTTTCATTGTCTATCTTGCAATGTCTTTAGCTTTTTTCACGATTTTATCTTCATTGCTAAAATTTAAACAAGTTATTATAAATGGAAATGGAAAAAATATTTTTAATAGAGTTTTTAAGGGAAATAGTACAATTATGGCAAATTTGTTATCCCATATTGGTATTGGATTTCTTATTATAGGTATTACTATAAGTAATTATTATTCTATACAAAAGGAAATTGTGATGTATAAAAATAGTGAAATTACTATAAAAAATGTATCAATAAAATTCGTAGATGTTCAAAATAAATTATCAAAAAATTATACTTCTCAAGTTGGTATATTTGATGCTTACTTAAACAATAAGTACCTTATTTCCTTTTTTCCAGAAAAAAGAACTTATAATGTGCAAAAAAATATTATGACTGAAGCAGCCATAAGCTCAACATTATTTAGGGACATTTATGTAGCACTAGGAGAAAAAATTTCTAGTGATTCCTGGGTCGTGAGAATTTATTACAAACCTTATATTCAGCTACTTTGGATTGGAGCTATTTTAATGATTTTAGGCGGTATGTTTGGTATATTAGGTAGAAATAAACTAGTAAAGTAGTTAAAAATGATTCGCAAAATATCCTTTATTCCAATATTAGTTTTTTTTGCTATCCTCTACTTTTTGTATGGCGGTTTAGGAAAAGACCCAACATTAATACCTTCACCATTAATTGGTAAACAAGTACCAAGTTTTTTTTCAGAAACATTAATATTAGAGGAAGAAATTAGCAATGAGGGTTTAATTGGAAAGCCATATATTTTAAATGTCTGGGGAAGCTGGTGTTATGGGTGCAGCTTAGAACACGATCATTTGCTAGATATAAAACTAAAAAATAAAATAGAAATATATGGTCTTAATTACAAAGATAATCGTAATGACGCTAAAGAATGGTTAAAAACAAAAGGGAACCCATATAAAAAAATTATTTTTGATTATGATGGGAGTATAGCTATAGATTTTGGAGTATATGGCGCTCCAGAAACTTTTATAGTAGATAAACTCGGATATATAATCCACAAACATGTAGGACCGATAGACCAAAATTATTATAATAATGTAGTTATTCCATTAATTGAAAAATGAAAAAATTTGTAATTAACATATTTATTCTTTTTAAAATTGTAATCTTTGTTTCTACAATTAATACAGTTTTTGCAGATGATCAAAAACAGTATAATAAAATTATTGAAAATCTTCGCTGCTTAGTTTGTCAAAACCAATCATTATCTGAATCAGATTCAAATCTCGCTAAAGATTTAAGAAATAAAGTTAAAGAGATGCTAGAATCTGGAAACTCTGAAGACGAAATATATAAATTTATGTCAGATCGTTATACAGACTATGTTTTATATAATCCTCCACTTAAAAAATCAACTTGGTTTTTATGGTACAGCCCATTTATTATTTTAATTTTTTCACTAAGCTACATGTTTATTTTTTTTAAAAGAAAAAATAGTAAAAATTTTGACACAAAAGAGGTAAATGATAATAAGAAGAATTTAGATTTATTTATTGAAAAAAGAAGTATTGATAAAAAATATATATATATATTTTTATTTATTTTAATTCCATTAACAACATTATCAATATACTCTTACTCTAGTGAGTATATGAGATATAAAATATCATATTATTTTGCTTCAAAAAAACCTATTATTGATATAACAGTTACAATACATGACGATATTTTAAATAAAATTACTGGAAATGAAATTTTATTTGTTTATGCTAGAAGAAGTAATGGTATGAGAGTTCCTTTAGCTATTGATATTTTTGAAGTCGAGAAGTTTAAAAAAAATTATAATATTACATTAAATAACACAATGAATATGATAGAGAATCAAACACTTTCGTTAGCGAAGGAAATAATTGTTGAGGCAAGAATTTCGAAAAATAAAAAGGCTATGACAGTGCCAGGTGACTTTATTGGAATTTCAAAACCAATAACTTTAAAGTCTTCGAATTATTTATTACTTAATATTAATTCTATTGTGACAGAGGAAAAGTGAGCCGAATATCATTTTACATAGCTTACAAATATTTACGCTCAAAAAAGAGCAGTAGATTTACTTCTATAATATCTAAATCTTCTATAATAGGTATATCCCTTGGGATTGCAGCCATTATTGTTGTGATGTCAATAATGAATGGGTTTCATAATGAAATGAGAAATAAAATTCTTAGTATGGTTTCTCATGTAATTATTACTGATAAAAACTACACGTTAAGTGAATGGGATAAAGTTAAGTTTAATATTGATAAAAATAAATTAGTATCTGCTTCAGCACCGTATGTAGAGGGACAAGCCATGATAAGTTTTGATGGGAATGTTCACGGGATACAGGTTAAAGGAATAATTCCAGAATATGAAAAAAATGTAACGAGTCTCTCTAAAAATATAATAGAAGGGGATCTAAATAACATAGGAGTAAAACCATATCAGATTTCAATAGGAATAACACTTGCAGAAAAACTAAATTTATCAATTGGTGATAAAATTACCTTGGTTATTCCTAGGGCAAATTCAACACTAATTGGTATTGTGCCAAGAATTAAAAGATTTGAAGTCGGGTCAATATTTAATTTTGGCATGCAGCAATATGACAAAAATTTAGTCTTCATTGATATGAATGAAGCTCAGAAACTTTATGAAATGAGTAATAATATTACTGGCTTAAGATTAAAACTCCACGATTTATATAAATCCCCAACTATGTCAAAAATTGTAAATAAACAACTTAAATCAAATTATATTGTTATTGACTGGACTATGATGAACAAAAATTTTTTTAATGCATTGAAAATGGAAAAGACTATGCTTATGTTACTTATGTTTTTAATCGTATTAGTAGCAACTTTTAATATTATATCCTCACTGTTCATGGTTGTATCTGAAAAAAAATCTGATATTGCGATTTTAAAAACAATAGGTATGAGCTCAAAAAATATTATGCATATATTCATTCTACAAGGCACATTTTTAGGTTTGGCCGGAATAATTTTGGGTTTAATTTTAGGATCTGTTATTTCAATGAATTTAAAACATCTTGTTGCGTTAATAGAGTATTTAATAGGTTCAAAAATATTAAATTCAGATGTATATATGATTAGCGAAGTTCCATCACAGATTCAAATTTTTGATTTAATATATGTTTCCTTAATATCTTTTATATTTTCAGTCTTAGCAACAATTTATCCATCATATAATGCTTCAAAGACAAAACCGGCAGAAATTCTTAAGGGTAACTAATATGTTAATTTGTAAAAAGATAAAAAAAAGGTTTTTAGATGGTGACTCAGAAATTAATATTTTAAATAATATTGATTTACAAGTGAGCTCTGGAGAATCAGTTGCTATTATAGGTGCTTCTGGAAGCGGTAAGAGTACATTATTGCATGTTATATCTGGACTTGAAAAAGCAAGCTCTGGTGAAATAATTTTGAATAATGCTCCTTTGTTAAGTTTAAGTGAAAATGATTTATGTAAATTAAGATTAGAAAATATTGGTTTTATTTATCAATTTCATCACCTTATTAAAGAACTTAGCGTATATGAAAATATCTCTCTTCCATTATTAATAGCAAATAAAAATAATAATAATATTATAAAAATAACAAATGAAATAATTGAACAAGTTGGACTTAAGCATAGATCAAATTTTCAGATAGATAAACTTTCCGGTGGAGAAAGGCAAAGAGTTGCTATTGCACGATCTATAATACATAAACCAAAAATTATTTTTGCGGATGAGCCGACTGGTAATTTAGATAAAAAAAATGCGAAAAATATATTTTCACTTTTAACAGATCTTGCTAATTTTAATAATTCCAGTCTTATAGTTGCAACACATGATATTGATATGTCATCAATGCTTGATAAAAGTTTAAGAATTAAGAATGGCTCACTTGAAGAGCTATAAATTCATTTTTTTCTTTTGGACCATATTTTTATTACATAATATCGCCAATAAAGTCTTATGAAGATATAACTTGATAAAGACCCAATTATTGCAAGCAATAATGACCCAATAACTAGAGGCTCCCAAATATGTATTAAATTAGAAATAACACCAACATCATCTTCTACAATTTCATAATTTGCTCCAGTTTCTATAAAAATTTTACCAATTTTTAGTGCAAAATATATTATTGGTGCGTATGTAAATGGGTTTGATATCCATGTAAGTATTACAGACAGAGGAAGATTTGCTGCAAAAGTTATAGATAAAAAAGCTGCTAAAATCATCTGAACACCTGGAATCGGAATAAAAGCACAAAATGCGCCTATAGCAAAACCTCTAGAAACTGATTTTTTATTTATATGCCAAAGATTCGGTTGTAATACTGCTGGCCCGAAGATTTTAAGTATTTTTTCTTCCTTTACACTATCAAGCTTTGGAAATAATCTTTTGATTACATTCTTAATCATTTCTGTAAAATATGTAGTTTATTATATTAAATTAAGTATATAAGAAATTGAAAGAAAATAATCAAAAAAATGGGTGGTTTATCTACAAAAGGCTTATATCAATAGCTTTAAAAAATAATTCAACGCCAATTACCATTGCAATCATTGGAATGATAATAACCGCATTAAGTGACCCAGCGTTATCAGCTATAATGAAACCAATACTTGACGGTGGATTTATCGAAAGGGATATGGATGTTATTTCACTGCTTCCCTTAGGATTATTCTCAATATTTTTTCTAAGATCCATAGGGATATTCTTAACGATTTACTATATGGCAAAAGTTGGAAGATCTCTTGTATTTAGATTAAGGGAAATGATGTTTGAAAAGTTACTAAGTCTTCCTGTTACATTTTATGATAAATCGTCTTCTGGTGATTTAATGTCAAGAATCTCACACAATGTTGAATTGCTATCTTCTGTCGCCGCAAGAAGTCTAATAATACTTATACGTGATACTCTAACAATAGTCGGTTTATTAATTTGGATGTTTTATTTAAGTTGGGAATTAACATTATTTTTTATAACAGCCGCTCCATTTATTGTATTTTTAGTTAGTTCTTTAAATAAAAAATTTAGAAAGCTTACACATGATGCTCAAAATTCAGTAGGTAGTATAATTCATGTTTCTCAAGAAATTATACAAGGCAACAAAATTGTAAAAATTTTTGATGGATATAAAAAAGAACACGAAAGATTTGAAAATACAAATAAAAAAAATTATACAAGTCACATGAAGCTTGCTTTAACTGAAGGAATAAATAGTGCTGTTATTATGTTAATTGTTGGATCTTCATTGTCTGGAATTATTTTGCTATCAACGTTTGATTTTATTTTGGAAACAATAACAGTTGGTTCGTTTGTTTCTTTTATGTTTGCTATGTTTATGATTCTTGGCCCAGCTAGAGGGCTTGCAAGTATAAATGCAAGATTGCAACAAGGAATAGCTGCTGGAGAGAACGTATTTGAATTAATAGATGAGGATCCGGAAAAAAACTATGGAGATAAAGAATTTGTAGATATTAATAACAATATTATTTTTGAAAATATAAATTTTTCATATCAAGAATCTGAAAATAAAGTTTTAAATAATATAAATTTAACTATTAATACAGGAGAATTTGTTGCATTAGTTGGAATGTCAGGCTGCGGTAAGTCTACACTTGTTAATCTGATTCCAAGACTTTATATACCTGACTCTGGAACAATAATGATTGGAGAAACAAATATACAAGATTTAAAATTAGAAACACTTAGAAAAAATATAAGTTATGTTGGGCAAGATACAGTTTTATTCAATGATACAATTAAAAATAATATTCTATATGGCCAAAAGAATATATCTGAAAAAGATATTGCGAGGTCCTTAGAACAGTCCTATTCGAAAGACTTTATAGAGGATATGCCAGACGGAATAAATACTGTAATTGGTGAAAATGGAGTTTTATTATCTGGTGGTCAGAGGCAGCGTTTAGCTATAGCTCGTGCTTTCCTTAAGAATTCACATATTTTGATATTTGATGAAGCAACATCGTCTTTAGATTCTGTGTCGGAAAAGTATATTCAAAAAGCTTTAGACGAGCTAAAAGACGGAAAAACAACTCTTATAATTGCTCATAGATTGTCAACTGTTGAGAATGCAAATAACATAATAGTTATGGATAACGGCTCTATAATAGAATCTGGAAGTCATGATAACCTGATTAAGAAAAAACAATATTATTACAAACTTTATAACTCACAAGTATTTAAATAGTGTTCAAAAAATCAAAATTACCAATTTTAAAAAAATTTTATATTTATTCTCTTGATAATATTTATATTCTTAATGTAATTCTTACTCCATTATCACTTATTTATTTATTAATTAACTTTATAAAAAAATATTTTTTTTCAAATAATAAATTGAATAAAATTCCAGTTATTGTAATTGGAAATTTAACAGTTGGCGGAACAGGAAAAACATCACTAGTAATATGGTTGTGCAATTATTTATCTTCTAGAAAATATAATATAGGCGTGATTTCAGGTGGCTACAAAACAATTAATGAGAATAAATTAGAAATTGTTGATAAAAATTCTTTGGTAAAAGACGTGGGGGATGAGGCAATTCTCATAAGTAATAAAACAAATTGTATAGTTTGCAAATGTAAAAATAGAAAAAAAGCTTATGAATACCTTGTAAATAATTATGAGTTGGATCTAATTATATCAGACGATGGATTAATTCATTATAAGCTTAATAGAGATTTAAATATTGTAATTGTTAAAGAAAATAAACCATTTGGCAATGGTCTTTTATTACCTGCAGGCCCGTTAAGAGAGCTGCCGTATGTTTTATCAAAGTATGACAGTATAATATTTAATAAATCTAAATATTCAAAGCTACCAGGATTTTATTACGACATAAATGAGGTAACTTCATTTTCTGATAAATCAAAAATTAATATATCAGACCTAAGCGGAACAACAATTCATTTAGTTACTGCAATAGCCAATCCAGAATTTTTAATTAATAACTTAAAAAGATTGAATATCGATCTGATAACACATATTTATCCTGACCATCAATTATTATTGCCTGAAGATTTTAAATTCGATGATAATTATAAAATTCTTATGACAGAAAAAGATTTTGTAAAATGCTCAAACTATGCAATAGAAAAAGCATATTATATGCCAACTAAAATTATGGTTGATAATGACATTAAAATAATGTTGAATGATAAGATATCAAATTTGCTTAAGGTGTAATATATTGATTAATAAAACTCTTTTAAATATGCTTGTATGTCCTGTTACAAAAAGCAGACTCTATTATAATAAAGAAACCAATGAACTTATTTCATTGCCTGCTAGACTAGCATATCAAATTAACGATGATATTCCTGTTATGATTGAATCAGAAGCAAGAACATTAGATGCAAATGAGTACGAAAAACTTAAAGATCTTTTTCTTAAATAATGAGATAACATTATGGAATTCTATGTTGTTATACCTGCAAGATTTGATTCTTCAAGATTCCCTGGCAAAGTTTTATCAAAAATAGGTGGCAAAAGTATGCTTGAGCATGTTTTTTTAAATGCTAAAAAATCTAATGCTAAAGAAGTTTATATCGCAACAGATAGCAAGGCTGTATATGAAGAAGCAAGAAAATTTACCGATACAGTTATTATCACCTCAAACTTGAACAAAAATGGCACAGAGAGAGTTGCTGAATTAGCAAAATCCTTTAAATGGGGTAAAAAAACACTTGTTATTAATGTTCAAGCAGATATGCCTCAACTAAAGCATGATAATATTGATTATTTAGCGAAAGTTGCTAAAGGTAATGAGGGCTTATCTACACTGTATTATCCGCTAAAGAGTGATACTCTCCTTACTGATAAAAATACAGTTAAAATCATGATAAATAATGGTGTTATTAGCTTTCATAGAGAAATTAATAATTATGAATCTGAGGAGATTTATAAGCATATAGGAATATATGCTTATTATGTAAAGGATCTATTAATCTATTTAAAATATCCTCAGTCTGTAAATGAAAAAAGTCTAAGTCTTGAACAGTATAGATTTTTGGATAATAACTTTAATATATCTCCTTATCTAGCTGTAAGTGATCCAGGAATAAGTGTAGATAGTATTGATAATATAAATGATATAAACGGTGTAAATATATGAATTTAAATAAAAAATCATTGCTTATTGTTGCCCATGGAAGCAGAAAAAAAGTTTCAAATATAGAGATACATCAACTAGCAAATAATATTGCCATGAGAACCAATACTTTCAAAGTTGTTGAGGCGTGTTTTTTAGAAATTGCTGAGCCTTCAATTCCCCAGGGTATTGAGTTATGTGCAAAAAAAGGAGCAAACGAGATCGTGATAATGCCTTATTTTTTGGCGGCTGGCAGACACGTGATGGAGGATATACCCTCAATTGTTAATAATGAAAAGGAAAAATATCCAAACATAAATATAAGGTCTTTACCATATCTAGGTTCAAGTCCTGTCATTGTTGACATACTTAAGACTCTAGCGGAAAATGACGCTTAATGAATTTAAATTTACATTACATGACGTAAGGAGATAAGATGTTTAATGAAGATATGACCATCGAAAGTTTTGATCCAGAACTTTCAAAAGCTATTAAAGATGAAATCAAAAGACAAGAAGAGCATATAGAGCTTATTGCGTCAGAGAACTATGCAAGCCCTAGAGTAATAGAAGCTCAAGGATCTGTCTTAACAAACAAATACGCAGAAGGCTATCCTGGTAAAAGATACTATGGAGGCTGTGAGAATGTTGACGTAGCAGAACAATTAGCTATAGATCGTTTAAAAGAACTTTATGGGGCAGATTATGCAAATGTTCAGCCACATTCGGGATCACAAGCTAATGCTGCTGTTTTTATGGCTCTTCTTCAACCGCACGATACAATTTTAGGAATGAGTTTAGCGCATGGCGGTCATTTAACACATGGTTCAAAAGTTAACTTTTCTGGAAAGATTTATAATGCTGTCCAGTATGGATTAAATCCAGAAACAGGTGAAATTGATTATGAGCAGGTTGAATCTCTAGCAAAAGAACACAAGCCAAAAATGATAATAGCTGGATTCTCAGCATACTCGAGAGTTTTAGATTGGCAAAGGTTTAGGGATATAGCTGATTCAATTGGAGCATATTTTTTTGTTGATATGGCTCACGTGTCAGGCTTAGTTGCAGGCGGAGTTTATCCAAACCCAGTTCCTTTTGCAGATGTAGTGACATCTACAACTCATAAGAGTTTGAGGGGTCCAAGAGGCGGTATTATAATATGTAAAGCTAATGAAGAAATTGAAAAAAAAATAAACTCAATGGTTTTCCCAGGTACACAAGGTGGTCCACTTATGCATGTTATTGCAGCAAAAGCAGTTGCATTTAAGGAGGCATTGCAGCCTGAGTTTAAACAGTATCAACAACAAATCTTGAAGAATGCTTCAGCTATGGCTGATCAATTTATGAAAAGAGGATTTAAAGTTGTTTCAGGTGGTACTGACGACCATTTATTCCTTGTTGATTTCATTGATAAAGGAATAACAGGTAAAGATGTTGATGCTGCATTAGGCAGAGCAAATATTACAGTTAATAAAAACTCTGTGCCAAATGATCCACAATCACCATTTGTTACAAGTGGTATTAGGGTTGGTACGCCAGCACCTACAACAAGAGGTTTTAAAGAAGCAGAATGTATAGAATTAACCAATTGGATGTGTGATGTTATTGAAAATTTAGATAATGAGGAAGTTATTAATTCCGTAAAAACAAAAGTTATAGAATTATGTAGAAAACATCCTGTGTACGCTAAATCTGTTGCATTAAATGCTGCATCTGCTGCTTAAAAAATGGTCCAATTAAATGTATTGCCCATTTTGTAATTTTGATGACACTAAAGTTATAGATTCAAGATTAACAGCTGATAACACTCAAGTTAAAAGAAGAAGAGAGTGTTCAAATTGTGGTAATAGATGGTCTACATTAGAAAGCGCTGATCTTAACCTTCCTAGAGTTATTAAAAAAGATAACTCTAGGGAAGATTTCTCAGAAAAGAAAGTTGAAAGAGGCATACTTAGAGCACTTAACAAAAGATCCGTGGATAAAGACGCTATTGATATAGCAATTCAAAATATAAAAAATAAACTTAAAGCTATTGCTGATAAAGAAATTATCTCGTCGCAGATTGGGATTTTAGTGATGCAAGAACTTAGAGAATTAGATCAGGTTGCGTATATAAGATTCGCATCAGTTTATCATAGCTTTGAAGATCTTCAGGCGTTCCAGGACATTATAGAGATTATAGAAAAAGATCTAACACCCGAAATGATGAAAACTCAATTAAAATTAATTGATGATGAAACTAATAATAAAAAGAAAAAATGAAATCAGAAATTTTTTTTATGGAAAAAGCAATAGACCTAGCCAAGCTTGGTAAATTTAGTGTTACGCCAAACCCAATGGTTGGATGCATTATTACAGAAAAAAATAAAATCTTAAGCGAAGCTTACCATAATAAAGCAGGATGTGATCATGCCGAAGTAATAGCATTAAAAAAACTTAAAAGAAAAGTTAATAAAAATATGTCAATGTATGTGACATTAGAACCTTGTTGCCATACAGGTAAAACTGGACCATGCTCAGACTTTATAATAGATTCTGGTATAAAAAACATCTTTGTAGCAATGCTGGATCCAAATCCAAAAGTAAAAGGAAAAGGTATTAAAAAATTGAGGCTGAATGGTATTAATGTTCAAGTCGGACTATGTCGTGATAAAGCAAAAGAGATTAACAAGGGATTTATATCTAGGTTAACAAAAAAAAGACCTTATGTAATCGCAAAGCAAGCATTAAGTATTGATAATAAAATTACAAATCCAAGAAGCAAATGGTTAAGCAGCGCAAACTCTAGAAAAGATGTTCATTTTTTAAGAGCAATATCATGTGCAATACTCGTTGGTTCGAATACTATACATGAAGATAATCCAGCTTTAAATGTTAGACTAAATAAAAAAGATTTCCTTACAACAGATAAAATTAGAAATCCTGTAAGAATTGTTCTAGATTCAGAATTAAATCTAAATATCGATAAATATAAATTTTTTAGGGGGAAAGAAAAAAAAATTATTTTTAATAATATTTTGGATAAAAAAGATATGAGTAAAAATATTGATTATGTAAAAGTGAAAAAAGATAGTTTAGGTCTTAACTTAAATTTAATACTTAGCATACTTGCAGAAAAATACGATATTAATTATTTAATGATTGAGCCTGGTACAAAACTTTTAAAGAGTTTAATAAAAAAAGATATCTTAGATGAATTAATAATATATAAATGCCCCTTGATTGTTGGTAAATCAGGCTTAACCTCACTATCTGTAGAAAAAAAAATTAATGGTAAGAAAAGTATTTTATTAGAATCTGTTAAGAAAATTTCTAATGATGTTAGAATTACATATAAATTTTTGAGAGAATAATGTTTACAGGATTAATACAAAAAATTGCAAAAGTTAAATCTATCAATAGTAACCACGGAGATATTGAATGTGTTTTTTCATATGATAATGACACCTCTTTTTATATCAACGATGGAGACAGCCTTTCAATTAATGGCGTTTGTTTGACAGCTCACAGTATTGTGAATAATTCTTTCTCTGTTGATATTTCTAATGAAACACTTGATGTTTCAACTTTAACCCAGTTAAATACAAACTATAGCGTAAATTTAGAAAGCGCTTTAAGCCTTAGTGATAAACTTGGTGGACATATAGTTAGCGGACATGTTGATTGCACCGCACAAGTTGTAGATTTATATGAAGATTCAAGATCATATCGTATTTGTTTTAAATTAAGTAGTAGTTATTATTCTAAATATATTGTAAAAAAGGGATCTGTTTGTGTGGATGGCGTAAGTTTAACAGTAAACAAAGATGTTGATGATACATTTGAAGTAAATATAATTCCTTATACATGGGAAAATACAATTATGAAGTATTATAAAGTTGGTACAATGGTCAATATAGAAATTGATAGAATAGCATTGCACGTTGAGAAATTATTAAATAACAAATAATTAAGAGAAATTAATGTTGTCAAAAACAGAAGACATACTTGAAGAATTAAAACAGGGCAAAATGGTCCTAATAGTTGATGATGAAAGCCGTGAAAATGAGGGAGACTTTATAATGGCTGCAAGTAAAGTGACACCAGAAGATATTAATTTTATGAGTAAATATGCTCGAGGCTTAATTTGTTTAACTTTAACTCGAGAAAGGTGTAAGCAATTAAATTTACCGTTAATGAAAAATGATACAGATTCTAACCATGAAACAAATTTTACTATATCAATAGAGGCTTCAGAGGGTGTTACGACTGGAATTTCTGCATATGATAGAGCACACACTATTAGAACAGCTGTTATGCCTGATGCAACAGCTAATGATATATCAAGACCAGGTCATATTTTTCCTTTAATGTCGCAACCTGGTGGCGTGCTTACAAGGGCAGGCCACACAGAAGCTGGATGCGATCTTGCAAGGCTTGCAGGTTTTGAGCCTGCCTCAGTTATAGTTGAAATAATGAGTGATGACGGAACAATGGCAAGGCTCCCTGAGTTAAAAGAGATAGCGAAGGAACATGATATTAAAATAGGCACTATAGAAGATCTAATAAAATATAGAACGAAACACGAAAAAACAGTTATTAGGAAAAATGAATCTTCAATAAATACTGAGTTTGGAGAATTTAACTTAGTTTCATATGAAGATATTATGTCAAATACTGTTCATATTGCATTAGTAAAAGGAAAACTTATAAAAAATAAATCTACATTTGTTAGAGTTCATATACAAAATACAATAAAAGATATACTTCATTCATCCCATCATTCCGGATGGCCTTTAAAAAGCGCAATGCAAAGAATAAACGAGGAAGGTAATGGGGTTATACTAATTTTACGATGGAACGAATCAGTGAATGCAATAGAGAAAGATATTATAAATTTAAAAGGAACAACTGAAGATATATCTCAAGACTTTGATAGAAGAACTTTGGGTGTTGGTGGACAGATATTGTCAGATCTTGGTGTTTCAAAAATGAAATTATTAAGTTCTCCAAAAACTTTTTATGGTTTAGGTGGTTACGGTCTAGAAATAGAAAAATATATTACGGAATAATTATGAACAGCGAAAAAATAATAGTAATTCATTCAAAATTTAATGAAGATATCGTTTCAAATTTATATATGGGTGTTGAAAAATCACTTGCAGAAAGAAAATTTGATACAAAAAATATTATAAAAGTAAGTGTTCCTGGAGCATTCGAACTTCCATATATGGCAAATCAAGTTTTAAAGTCAAGAAATGATATAAAATTTATTATAACACTTGGTTGTGTAATAAAAGGAGAGACGGCACATTTTGAGTATATATCAGGAGCTACTTCAAATGCGTTAGCAAATTTAACTATACAGAATAATGTGCCAATTTTATTTGGAGTAATCACCTCATATACGCGTGATCAAGCTTTAGCTAGATCTCAAGTTAATTTTAATGAAGTTAATAATTATAATATCGGCTATAATGTTACAGAAGCAGCATTTGAGATTATAAATTCAGTATCAACTCTTCAAAATAATTAAAAAAATGAAAATTAATAATTCCATGCGAAATAATAACCGCAATATTTGGTCGCGAAGACTTGCTTTTCAAGCAGTATATTCTTGGTCTGTTAATTCATGTTTAGCTGATGAAATAATTTCAATATTTATGGAAGATGATAACTTTAAAAAATGTGATAGTGTATATTTTAATGAAATTGTAAACGGAGTTATTTCGAATATAGCTAATATAGATGATAATATCTCAAATAATTCTGAAGTTACTATTGAGAATATAAATATTATTGAGCTTAGCATTATTAGAATTTTTACTTACGAGTTAATTTATAATAAAAAGTACCCAATGGAAGTCCTTTTGTCTGAATCTGTTAAATTAACTAAAAAGTTTGGTGGTCAAGATAGTTATAAGCTTGTTAATGCTTTTTTGGAAAAACTTACAAAAAAAATTTCTTATGAAGAAAATTAGTGAAAGTGAAATTATAAAACTTGTAAAAGATAATAATAATTTTAGAGAAGAAGTCATAATACCTATAGGAGAAGATGCTAGCGCAATATTTCCTAAACAAGATGTAAATATGGTTCTAACTACTGACACAATGGTTCTTAACACGCACTTCAAAGACGATATAACTCCATATGAATTAGGATATATTTCAGCAGCGTCAAATATAAGTGACATCTCAGCAATGGGTGCTTACCCTGCATTTGTACTTATAAATCTTACACTTCTAAACAATTCCGATGAGTACATAAAAGAGCTTATAAATGGATATAACAGTTTATTTAGCCAGTTTCCTGTAACTGTAATTGGTGGTGACACTACTTACGGACCCACAAGTATAACAATGACTTTAATAGGGTACTCTAATAGTAATAATTTCATGGCCACTAATGATTCTAAGGAAAACGATATTATTTTTATTTCTGGATCAATAGGTGATAGCTTCTCGGCAAGAAAAAAAGGCAAGTATAATTTACCGGTACTAAGGAATGAGCTAGCAAATCTGCTGCCAGACTTTGCTCATAGCTGCACAGATATGTCAGACGGTCTGATAAACTCAATAAATATGATAACTAAAAAAAGTAATTTAGGTGCAAAAATTAAATTAGAAAAAATAAAAATAAATAAAGAAACATCAGATTTAATTTGTAACAAAAAAAGTTCATGGAATGATATTTTAAGTTATGGAGAAGATTATGAATTATTATTTACAATTCCAATTGAAAAATGTAAACCTTTTAAGAATATCTGCGATAAATTAGGGTTTGAAATACATAATATTGGAAATCTCACAAAAGATAAAAAAATAGAGTTTTACAAAGACGAGGTGTTGGAAAATATTAATATTAGCAAAAAATTTAACCATTTTAAAACATGATAAATAAATTAATAAAATTATATCTAACCGGATTTAATATTGGATGTCTTAAATATATGCCAGGGACATTTGGCACTCTTTTAGCTATACCAATATATATTCTGATTTCTAATAATAGTTTATATTTAAATTTACTTTTAATATTTTCTTTATTTTTTTTATCAATTTTCTTATTAAACTTATCATATAATAAATCAATCTTTAATCATATAGATGATAAGTCAATTGTTATAGATGAAATAATTGGCTATCTTTCTTTTATGATTTTTTTTCCACCAACAGTAGCTAATATCCTCATTGGCTTTTTGTTATTTCGTTTTTTTGATATTATCAAACCGTTCCCTATATATCTTATAGATAAAAGAATGAAAAATAGTTTTGGTGTTATTTTTGACGATCTTATTGCTGCAATATTTTCGGGTATAATTTTATTTATAATTATCAATGTATTTTAATTACAATTTTGTAAAGTGGTTATATTTTTCATTATTAGTTATTATGTTTGGTAGTGCATTTGTATTAATAGAAATTTCCTTAAAGTCTTTTTCCCCAGTCGGTATTGCTTTTATTAGGGTAGCAACAGCTGCAATATTGCTTTCTTTATATGCTTTGTTTAAAGATTTTGATCTAAAAGCATTAAAAAGCAATATTATTTTGATTTTTATTTTGGGATTAACAGGAACAACATTGCCTTTTGTATTAATAAGTTGGGCTCAAACAACTATTAATAGTAGCGAGACAGGAATCTTAATTGGTTTTATGCCAATATTTACTATAATTGGATCACATTATTTTTTTAAGTATGAAAGTATTAATCCAAAAAAATTATTTGGCTTTATTCTTGGATTCTTTGGACTAGCAATTCTTTTATTGAACAATGATACTAATATAAATCTATATAGTAATTTAATGGCAAAACTAGCGGTAGTATTGGGAGCTTTTCTTTATGCTCTTAACGCTTTGCTCGTAAAAAAAATAAAAAATATCAAACCATTACAATTATCAGCTGCAGTAATGTCGGTTTCTTCTTTACAACTTCTTGTGTTACTAGGTTGTATAGATCAATCGATCATTATCTCTTCAGTTGTATTTTTTGATTCGCTGATTGCAATAATTATAATGTCTGTTTTTTCCACAGCTATTGCAACTGTAATATATTACAGGATCATAAATAATTACGGCCCTAATTTCCTTAGTCTTGTAAATTATCCAATACCTATATTTGCTTTTTTTGCTGGAGTTATTTTTTTAGACGAAGTTTTTAACATATATTCAATAATATCTTTACTATTGGTAATAGCAGCGATATATATATCGCAAAAGTATTAGCTTATTCAAGCATCATAAATAAACTAAAATTTTTATTAGTACCTGTAACAAATAAATTATATTTTTCATTATCTTTTTTTATATGGGCCATTCCAGAATAAATCCCATCAGAAACTCCACATGATGCTATTTCAATATTCGTTGTGTAAATTTTTTTATTTAAGGGTTTGATCTCACCGTAGTAATTACAATTATTATTATCCTTACCAATAATTTTATTATCTTTAATTATGATTTTTTGTTTAATATTTGTTTCTTTTGCAACCCACTTTCTGTTTATAATTTTTCCTGTGTTTAATATTGTATTATTTTTTTTTATCAAATAAATGTTTCCATAGTCTTTAGCTGGTTCAGTTGTCCATTTACCACTCATAATATTTTTATCAATAATTTTTCCTTTTATTTCGGCTGTGCCAAATTTAGTTCCGTCTTTCAAGTACATTGATAAGCTCCACGTGAAATAATTATTTTTTTCTTTAAACGTCCCAGAATAAACAACTTTTGCTTTTTTTGTATATGCACTTGCATATTTTGAATTTATAAGCCCTGTAAAATCGTATGAACCATGACCATTTATATCAAAAATTCCCTCCCAGATTCCATTATTTGAATATACTGGGAAAGATATACTTAAAACGATAATAAATTTTATAATTTTAGAAAATTTCATTATTTAAAACTCTAACATCATTTTTATATAAATGTTAATATATTATTGTTACTTGACATAGCAGAGCATTGTCTTAGTATCAAATATTCTGGGGCTATAGCTCAGCTGGTAGAGCATTTGCATGGCATGCAAAGGGTCGGCGGTTCGAGACCGCCTAGCTCCACAAATACTATTTAAAAAATGAATATTACAGATAAATTTTCAAGAAAACTTAGAGATGTAAGAATTTCAGTTACAGACAGATGTAACTTTAGATGTGCATATTGTATGCCTAAAGAAGTATTTGATTCAAATTACAAATTTTTTAAAAAAAAAGAAATACTAAGTTTTGAGGAGATTATCAGACTAACAAAAATTCTTGCTTCACTTGGAGTTCGAAAAGTACGTTTAACTGGCGGAGAACCTTTGTTAAGAAATAATATCCATGCATTGATAGAAAATATTAAAAATATTGATGGTATTACTGACATAAGCATGACTACAAATGGTGTTTTGCTAACAGAAAAAAAGGCTTTGACTCTAAAAAATTCTGGGTTAGATAGGATAACAATAAGTTTAGATTCCTTAAGTATAGAAAGGTTTGGCAGCATTAGCGGAAGTAAATATGCTCCAAAAGACGTACTGTCAGGAGTCGACAACGCAAAAAAAGCAGGCTTTAAAAATATAAAAATTAATATGGTTGTCAAAAAAGATGTAAATGACCACGATATTTTGCCAATGTTAGACCATTTTTATGGATCTGGATGTATTGTTAGATTTATAGAATTCATGGATGTAGGAAATGTAAATTTTTGGAATAAGGAACAAGTCACTTCTCTTGATAATATTATTCATATTATTTCAAATAAATATGAAGTTAGACCTATGAAAAAAAATTATAATAGCGAAGTAGCAAAAAGATGGTCTTATAGCGGTGGTGAATTTGGAATTATTAGCTCAATATCTAATCCTTTTTGTGGAGATTGCTCAAGAATTAGACTGACAGCTGAAGGTAAGCTTTTTACATGTTTATTTGCAGATAAATCATATGATATTAAAAGTTTAGTTAGATCCCCCAGGTCAGATAGCGAAATACAAAAATATTTAATTGAAATGTGGTCTCAAAGAGATGATAGATACTCTGAAGAAAGAGTGACAAATAGAAATTATAAAGTTATCAAAAAAGCAGAAATGTCATATATTGGCGGCTAGTCTTTGAGCCTGGGGATGAGTTCAACCAAATTACATGGTTTATGATTAGAATCTAATTGGTATTGTATTATATCTAACCAGGCATCTTTGCATGCTCCTGGGGAACCAGGAAGGCAAAATATGTACGTTGAATTTGCTACACCAGCTATAGCTCTTGATTGAATAGTCGAAGTTTTTATTTTTTGATAGGACAAGTTTCTAAATATTTCCCCAAAACCCTCAATTTTTTTATCAAGCAAAACACTCACCGCCTCAGGAGTGCCATCTGTACCTGTAACACCAGTACCACCAGTTGTGATAACAACATCGGTTTTTTTATCATCTATCCAAGTAGATATAATATTTCTAATAGCATATATATTATCCTTAACAATGTTTTTATCTGTAATATTATGTCCTGACTCTTCTACTAATTTTTTTAGAATATTTCCAGATTTGTCTGTTTCCGGGGTTCTGGAGTCAGAAATTGTAAGTATTGCAATATTTAGTGTAATTTTTTCTTTCATAAGGTGATAATATTATTTATTTATGAAATATACAATAAACAATAAATTTACCATTTTTAAATAAAATTATGAGCTCAGTAACATTGTTTTCAAAAAAAGTTGATCCATATAAACTTATTAGTAATTATGAAATTAATAATTGTGACTTAGAGCTGTCTGGTGGCCAAAGTATTTTTATAGGGTACATGAGAAAAACAAATGAATTTAGAGATGACATAAAATCAATGACTTTGGAATATTACCCGAAAATGACAGAATATTATTTAGAAAAACTTGTGAACGAAGTTAATAAAGATTTTATGTTGCATAATACATTTATAGCGCACAGAGTTGGTGAAGTTGTTCCAACAGATTGTCTCGTGGTTGTATCTTGTTGGGCAAAACACAGAAAACAATGCATTTCTGCAGTTAAATATATATTGGAGGACTTAAAACATAATGCACCATTATGGAAAAAAGAATTCTATTCAGATAATAGAGAAAAATGGGTCGAAAAAAATACTTAAATATAATCTTTAAATTTTATAATTTTAACAATATCATCTTTTTTTGAAGCGCCTTTATCAAAAGGAAGATATATTAAACAATTTGCATCGTTCATTGAACTTAATATTCCGGAGCCTTGCTCTCCAACAGTTGTAACATAATTTTTATTATTTTTAGACAGTAATATACCTCTTTGAAATTCAGCTCTACCTTTTCGTTTTTTTAGATTTGATTTAAGAATAGCATTTTCAGTTTTCAACTCGTGCTCCTTGTTAGAAAGTCGACACACTGCAGGCAAAACAAATAAAAGAAAAGTAATCATAACTGACACTGGGTTTCCTGGAAGACCAAAAAAAACTGTATCTTTTATTCTTCCAAAGGCTAGAGGTCTACCTGGCTTAACTGCAACTTTCCAAAAATTTATGTTACCAAGTGATCTTACAACATCTTTAATATAATCTGCATCACCAACAGATACACCACCAGTAGAAATAACAATATCTGATTTTTTGATCGCATTATTAAATTTATTTTTAATATCTTTTTTGTTGTCTTCTGCATGTCCTAGATCAATTATATTAACATCAAGTTTTTTTAACATTCCATATAATGTAAACCTATTACTATCATATACTTTTCCAAATGAAAGTTTTTTATTTATTGAAACTACTTCATCACCGGATGTAAAAAATGAAACAACGGGTTTTTTAAAAACTTTTATTCTATGAATACCTTGAGAGGCAAGAAGACCCATAGATGAAGAATTAATAACATGAAATTTTTTAATTATTACCTTATTAGGTTTAATGTCTTCACCAGCAAAACGTATATTTTGATTTAATTTTACATTTTTAGAATTTATTTTAATATTTGTGTTATCTACATCATCGACTTCTTCTTTCATTATTACTATATTACAATCTTTTGGTAAAACAGCTCCCGTCATGATTTTTATACATTCATTTTTTTTTATCCTACCTTTAAATGGTAAACCAGCAAGCGCTGTTCCTATAACTTTAAATTTTTTTTCGCCATTTTTAAAATATTTTATATTTAATGCATATCCATCCATAGCAGAATTATTATAATTTGGAACTTTAAATTTTGATTTTATATTTTCGAAAACAACTCTATTATAAGATTGCTCAAGACTAACATACTCATACGAGTCTATTTTTTTTGCTAGTTTTTCAATTTTTTTTAACGCGTCCTCAACTAGTATTGAGTTAGGATCATAATCATCCATACAGCTATATATCTTTTTCTTCATATTGGTTAATTTATCAATTTATATTTTTAAGTTGAACATATACTGCGCCTGTCCCACCATCTTTTTGAATTGCAGAATGATAAGCTAATACATTTGGATTGTACTGTAAATATTGGTCTACAAAGCTTTTTAGTTTTGGACCTTCTAGTCCTGAGCCATAACCTTTCCCATGAATAATAATACCAACTAAGTTGTCTTCCATTTGTAATTTTGGAAGCCAAATATCAAGAAAATTCTCTGCTTCAATCAGATTTTTTCCATGCAAATCAATTTCAAAAGCAATATTTAGCTCACCTTTTTTAAGTTTTTGGTACCTTTTCTTTTGAAAACCAGGTTTACAAATTCCTATTATATTATTTTCTATCATAACACTTCATCTAAATCATAATTTAAGTATAATCATCACATATGAAAATATTATTGTCCAATGATGACGGTTAT
>CAJXAV010000010.1 GCA_913050095.1 uncultured Gammaproteobacteria bacterium | reverse complement strand
TGATCTTTTGATGAGGCTAACGGAAGAACTTGATCTCCTGATACTAAGCAAATGAAACTTGCCTCCTCACCTTTTAAAAATTCTTCTATAATTATTTTTGCAGGCTTTACTCCATCAATTCTACCGGTGAATAAGTCATTTATTAATTTATAACTTTTTTCTTTATCTTCCAAAATAAACACACCTTTACCAGCAGCTAGGCCATCAGCTTTAATTACTATAGGCATATTTTGTTTTTTTATAAAATTTATTGCGGATATAGAATTGTCAAAGGATTTGTGTTTTGCTGTAAGAATGTTGCCAGAGTTTAGGATTTTTTTACAAAAATCTTTTGAGCCTTCAAGTTGAGCTGCAGACTTGTTTGGTCCGAATATTGCTAAATTGTTTTTTTCAAAATCATCAACTATACCGTCTACCAAAGGAGCCTCTGGGCCAATTATTGTTAAATCAACATCATGATCTTTAGCAAATTTGACATAATTCTGGTTGCTTGGATTTTTTATATTGGCCAAAATCACTTTGTCTTCTTTTTCCATTCCTGGGTTGCCAGGAATTACATATATTTTTTTGACTTTTTCCGAATGCGATGCTTTCCAGACTATTGCATGTTCTCTTCCGCCGCCGCCAATAACTAATAGATTCATAATCTAATGCCTAAAATGTCTTATGCCTGTGAATACTAGACTTATATTTAATTCATTTGCTCTATCAATGACTTTACTATCATTTTGAGAACCACCTGGTTGAATTATTGATGATACTTTTAATTCTCCGGCTTTATCAACATTATCAGTGAATGGAAAAAATGCGTCAGATGCCATTACTGAGTTTTTTAGATCAAATTCTTGTTCTTTTGCTTTTTTTGCAGCAATAAATGTTGAATCTATTCTACTCATTTGTCCTGCACCAATTCCAAGAGTATTTTTATTTTTGCAAAATACAATGGCATTTGATTTCACATACTTAGATACGGTCCAAGCGAAATGTAAATCCTCTAATTCTTTTTTACTAGGAATTTTTTTTGAAACAATTTTATAATTTTCAAAAATATCTTTTTCTGAAAAATCTTCACTTTGAATCAAAATTCCATCGTTAAGTGATTTAATACCACTACAATTTTTAACATCCATATTATTTTGCATATCATATTCCAGTATTCGAACATTTTCTTTGCTTTTAGAAAAATTTAATGCTTCCTCAGAAAATTTTGGTGCAATAATTAGTTCAACAAATTGTTTTTCATAAATATTTTTTACCAAGCGGATGTCAACTTCTTTATTAAATGCTATCACTCCGCCAAAGGCAGATACTGGGTCCGTTGCA
Source organism: uncultured Gammaproteobacteria bacterium (assembly GCA_913050095.1). Taxonomy (GTDB): domain Bacteria; phylum Pseudomonadota; class Gammaproteobacteria; order Poriferisulfidales. The sequence goes on along the minus strand of CAJXAV010000010.1, from coordinate 37,652 downwards.
TATGCATTTATGTATGACTCTTCAAGATTATTGCTTATTGAAACACCGCATGGATTTGCATGTTTAACAATTACACATGCAGGTTCATTAAAGTTTATAGCGCATGTTAAAGCCGCCTCTCCATCAACTATATTATTATATGAGAGTTCTTTTCCCTGATGTTGATATGAGTTAACTATACTGGTATTTCGGTCTTTGGATTTAATCTGATATAGAGAAGATTTTTGGTGAGGGTTTTCCCCGTATCTTAAAGTATTTATTTTTTTTAGTGAATAAAATTTTGGAAAAATATCTTTATTAATTTCACTATTTAAATAATTTGCAATACAAACATCATAACTTGCTACATATTCAAATGCTTTTAGTGACATTTTTTTATTAAAATTTTTGTTGGAATTCAAATTTGTATTAAAATCTTTCATAAATTCTTCATAACTTTCTACATCAGTTAAAACACAACAGTTTTCATAATTTTTTGCTGCTGCTCTAACCATTGCAGGACCGCCAATATCAATATTTTCTATAGCATCCTCAAAACTTGTATTGCCTTTCTTTATCACACTTTCAAATGGATAAAAATTCACTATAAGGACATCTATTCTATCTATTTTTAATTTATTTAATATTTCTTGATCTACTTTTCTTGCAAGTAGTGCTGCATGAACGTTTGGATGCAGTGTTTTTACCCTACCGTCCATTATTTCTGGAAAATTTGTTATGTCTGATATTTGTATTACAGGAATATTCATTTCTTTTAATGTGGTATATGTCCCACCCGTAGAAATAATATGAAAATTATTATTAATTAAAAAGCGTGAAATGTCTTCTAGGTTTTTTTTGTCTGAGACACTTATTAATGCATATTTTTTTTTTGTACTCAATTTATGATCCGTTTTATAAAATATTGTATTGTTTCATTTTTTTTCTCAATGTACCTCTACTTAAACCTAATAATTCAGATGCCTTAGATTGATTACCTTTACAATATTTTATAGTTTCTTCTATCAAAGGTTTTTCTACCTCACCAATAACTAAATTGTAAATATTGTCTATCGGGTAACCATCTATTTTTTCAAAATAATCTTGCATAACGTCTTTTACAAATTCTTTTAGTAATGTTGTTTTTTTATTTTGATCCATTTTCTTCTTTAAATTTATTTTCTAAATAATTTATACTAAATGATCCTTTTTGAAATACAGAATCTAGAATTAATTTTTTTTGAAGATTTATATTTGTATCAATCCCATCTATAACAATTTCATTAAGAGCATTGCTCATTCTTCTTATAGCTGCGTCTCTGTTATTACCATAAGATATTAATTTGCCTATCATTGAATCATAATTTGGCGGTACTTTATATCCGTTATATATATGTGTGTCCATTCTTACTCCAGGGCCTCCTGGAGCATGAAATTGTTCTATTGTTCCTGGACAAGGTATAAAAGTTTCTGAATTTTCAGCATTTATTCTGCACTCGATTGCATGACCTCTAATTTCAACCTGGTCTTGTGTGTAGCCTACTTTCTCTCCAGAAGCTATTAGTAGTTGCTGCCTAACAATATCTATTCCTGTAATCATCTCTGTCACTGGATGTTCAACCTGTATTCTTGTATTCATTTCTATAAAATAAAATTCTCCATCCTGATATAGAAACTCGAAAGTACCTGCGCCAATATAATTTATTTTTTTGCAAGCATCTGTAACTAACTTAGTCATCTTTTTTCTAATTTCTTCAGAAATATCTGGTGCTGGTGCTTCTTCGATAACTTTCTGATGTTTTCTTTGCATAGAACAATCTCTTTCACCAAGGCATATAGCGTTTCCAAAATTATCACAGAGTACTTGAAATTCAATATGCCTAGGATTTTGCAAAAATTTTTCTATAAATACTGTGTCATTTCCAAATGCAAGTTTTGCTTCATTTTTTGTAAGTTTTATCGCCTCTTCTAAATCGTCTTCTTTTTCAACTGTCCTCATACCACGACCGCCGCCACCATGAGCAGCTTTTACTAATACTGGATAACCTATTTCTTTTACTAATTTTTTATTTTTAGAAATATCTTTTGATACCTCGCCTTTTGAACCAGGTATTCCGGTTATACCAACATCATTCATTGCCTTTTTTGCTAAAATTTTATCCCCCATTAATTTTATTGTTTCAGATTTAGGGCCAACAAAAATAAAGTCTGATTGTGTTACTTGCTCTGCAAAATCAGCATTTTCTGATAAGAAACCAAAACCTGGGTGGATTGCGTCTGCATTTGTTATTTCTGCAGCGCTTATTATTGAAGACGGAAGAAGATAGCTTTCTCTTGAATCAGCCGGGCCAATACAAACTGATTCATCAGCTAGTCGTACATGCATTAAATCTCTATCTACAACTGAGTGTACTGCGACTGTTTTAATACCTAAGTCTTTACATGCTCTTAATATGCGTAGTGCTATTTCTCCTCTATTTGCTATCAATAACTTCTTAATCATTATCTACTCTATTATGAATAAAACTTGATTAAATTCTACTGGCTGAGCATTTTCAGAAAGGATTGCTTTTATTACACCTGATTTATCGGACTCTATTTGATTAAGCATTTTCATAGCTTCAATAATACATAAAGTGTCTCCAGCTTTAACTGTATCGCCAATTGTTACGAATGGCTTAGATCCAGGAGACGGAGCTTCGTAAAATGTTCCAACCATAGGTGATTTAACTTCATGACCGGTTATATCAATTTTTCTATCATTTTTTTCATCAATTACATTTTCTTTTTTATTATTATTGTTTAATTCAACATTATTTATTTGTTCTGGAATATGATGAACTGCGTCTTGTATAGGTACATTTGAAGATTTGCTCAATCTAATAGATTCTTCACCCTCGATAATCTCCATTTCTGCCAATGTTGATTCTTCAAGCATTTCCATTAATTTTTTTACTTTTCGTATATCCACATTATTTCCCTTTATTATTTAAAATATTAAAAGCTGACATCAAAGCTAACTCATATCCAAAAATACCATGTCCTGAAATCACGCCTACTGCTATATCAGACAAATAGGACTTCTTTCTAAAATCTTCCCTTGAAAAAACATTAGAAATATGGACTTCAATGAAAGGTATGGAAACACCTAATAGTGCATCTCTTAATGCTATACTTGTATGAGTAAAAGCACCGGGGTTAAAAATTATAAAATCTATTTTTTCTTTCTTAGCTCTATGAATTTCCTCAATTAATTCTGCTTCAGAATTAAATTGCTGATGACTTAGGTCAACTTTTATCTCCTTGGCAACATCATCAAGGCTTGCTGAAATATCATCAAGAGATTCGTAACCATATATCTCCGGCTCTCGTTCGCCTAGAAGATTTAAATTTGGACCATTTAATATTAATATATTGCTCATAATTTCTTTTAAATTCGTTTAAATTCTTCGATATTCATCAAAATAACACTAAATGCTATTATTTTCAATTTTTTTCTATTTCATTCAGGTGTTTTAAAAAATTTTCTGGGTTCATATATCCCTGTATCCCAAAGCCTTTGATTTCCAAACCATCTTTATCAAAAAATTTATATGATGGAGGCCCAATAATATTTAAGTATTTTAAAAGCTCAAGATCTTGATCAGTATTATCAGTGACATCAATTTTTATTAATCTAAAATTTTTTAATCGAGCTTCTACGTTTTTATCTTTAAACGTTTTTTTCTCCATAAGTTTACATTCAATACACCAGTCTGCGTAAACATCTAGGAACGTAATCTTATCATCTTTATATGATAAAAATCTATTAAGTTCGCTAACATTGTTAACTTTTTTAAAAATTAGGTTTGATTCATTTGTGCCAATATTAAAAATTGGAACTATTCTGTCAATAAATGTTAATGCTACAAATATTAGTAATACTCCAAAAAAGTAATTAACATATTTCATCCATTTCCCAGTTTTGGGGACCAATTTTCCGACAAATGTTCCATATGCTAACAAAGGAATACTCATACCTATTGCTAAGCTTAAAAATAAAAATCCTGTGTGTAGCGGTCCAGGGTTTACAGAACTTACATATATGAAAATTCCTGCAAGTGGTGGTGCAACACACGGTCCAACTATAAGTGCTGAAACAAAACCCATAAAAAATGTACCACTGTAACTAGTTGTGTTTTTGTTATATCCGAATTTTGAAATAAAGTTATTAAAAATATTAAAAATTCTTATTTCATACAAACCAAACATAGATAAAGATAAAATTAATAAAATTATAGAAAAAGCTATCAAATAAATTGGATTTTGAAATGCGCTCTGAATATTGTATACGTTTGTTGAATATCCAAAGAACAAACCAACTGTAAAATATAAAAAACACATTCCTAAAATATAGCTTAGGGACAAAAAAAATGGTTTCTTTTTATTTTGAGAGCCAGACTGCAATATTAAGCCTGATAAAATTGGTATCATTGGAAGAACGCATGGCGTAAATGATAAAAGTAATCCAAAGCCAATGAACAATAACAAATTAGTAATTATATTATTTGATAATAATTTTTTATATATTTTTTCAGAAGCTGACTCTTTTGCTTCAAACGTATTTTTATCATATTCATTGATTTTAAATATATTTCTTTTTATCGGTGGGTAGCAAAGACCTTGGTTAGCACATCCTTGAAATAAAACAGTAATACTATTGATATTGACAATATTATTAGAATTTGAAATTACGAAATCATCATCATATATATAGCTTAATCCAAAAAATTCATCTTCTTTAGTTTTTGCCTTAGGAAATATTAAATTTTTTACTTCTTTTTCATTCACATATATTTTTATTTTATCTTTATAAAGATAGTAGTTTTTTTCAATTTTAAAATTTATTATTATTTTTTTTTCCGGCTTAATTTCTGCGCTAGCTTGAAAAGCCTCATCAACTTTTAAGAATTTTTTAGAATTAGTATTTGAGAATAATCCATCTGCACTAGAATTATTAAATAAGATAAAAAATAGGATAAAGATATTGAAAAATTTTTTTTTTATGATCATGAACTTAATAAATTAATTTAATAGTACTACCAACTTCTGGTTCACCTTTAGGGAACATGTTATTTATAACTCTTAATCTATTTTCTGCGTGTGTGGAAAAAGCGGTTTTTAAAGCTAATTTTTTTAAAGTATCACCTTTTTTTACTTTATAAAGCACTATTCTTTTTGGTTGAGCTAACTCTTTTTCAGACTCTTTAAGCTTTCTTAATGATTCTATTGTTTTATCAAATACTTTAACATTTCTTTCGAAGTCATCGTTGTCTTTTGTTGTTCCAATAAACTGAAAGGCTTCTTTCTTATTTTTATATAATATGGCAACTCTACATTTATGATTACTTCCAAAACTTGTATCAAGTTTAACTGTTGCAGCATATCCTTTGTATTCTGATTTATTTATTTCTTTACCATTTTTATAATCATCACCATACAATCTCTCTATTAAATTCTGTGCTGTAATCTTTCTATTCAAATCTCTCATCGTTAATTCTAATAAAACTTCTCTATTTTTTGAAGTTCCTAAAACAGATGTTGGTAAATTTTCAATTTTCCAATCTTCTGGAAATTTTATCTTAAAATCTAATTCTGCATGATAAAACTTCGATCCTCTTGATGAGCCTTGGCCCTCACCGGGACCAAACGGTAACCCCTCTATTATATCTAAATATTTTTTTTCATTATCATCGATTTTTATTGGATTTATATTTGCTTTTGCAGCTTTTATGACTTCTTGCAACCTCTTATCATTATCTGGGTGCGTTGCGAAGACACCATGGTAAGCATATGGATCTCTATTTTCCTCTTCGGCAAGAACTTTATCAAATTCTTCTTGGTTTTTAAGCACTCCGATAACATTTTTCAAAGCATCCGGATCATAACCTAATTTTGCTATGTATTCTGCTCCAACTCTATCTGCCTCTAGTTCTGCCTCTCTTCCAAATCCTCTTAAAATAGCAGCAGTTGCAAGCTGGCCTAGATTTGCCAAAGTTCTATTACCTACTAAAACAGCAACCACGGTTGAAAAAATATTTGTAACTTGGTTTTTTGAATACTGTTTCACACCATGTCTTGCAGTTATATGGCCTAACTCATGACCAAGAACTCCACATAATTCTGCTTCACTACCAAGGTATGCTAGCATTCCTCTAGTTATATAGACATAACCACCAGGTATAGCAAAAGCATTTACTTGAGGGCTGTCCAAAATTGTAAAATGATATATCAACTCCTTCCTGTGACTTACTTCTGCAAGCTTTTCTCCAAGATTTGTAACATACTTGAGCAACTCAGGGTTGTAATATTTACTATAAGATTGCATAACCTGTTTATGTGAAGATCTTCCTAGTTCTGCCTCTTCATCTTCTGATAATAATATGAGATCATTTTCACCAGTTACTGGATTTGTTGCACAAGAAGGTAATGTCCCAGCTAATGATAATAGTGTTGAAGCTTTTAAAAATGATCGTCTATCCATAATCTAATATTGCCCAAAAAAGCTTTAGATTAAAAGAGATATTAGATGTAAATTAAGATTTTTTGTATCTTTTCTTAAACTTATCAACCTGACCAGCAGTGTCAATAATTTTCTGTTTACCAGTATAGAAAGGGTGAGAAACAGAAGATATGTCTAAACTGCAGTAGGGATAAGTTTTTCCATCTTCCCATTCTTTTGTTTTGTCTGTTTTTATAGTTGAACCTATCAAAAAGTATGTGTCCGCGCTGGTATCGTGGAATAGCACATCTCGGTATTCAGGATGAATGTCTTTTTTCATAATACTATATTATCATTAAATTTAAGAATCTGAATGATACCTAAAGAACAACCCTGCTACAAGGGAAAATTCTGGTAAAATTAGAACTTAATAGGGCACACTTAAATGATTATTTAGTTATAAATTTTAATTTAACTGCATAAATTACTGTTTTCTAGACATATTTTTTATATCCACAATAATTGTGGATAAGTCTGTGTAAAAAAGTTATTTTTTTTAATACTCACCAAATATTCTTTCAACTTAATTAAATTGTTCAAATTTTGCACAATATAAGTAATTGATTTTAAATAAAAATTTATATATCAATTTATTTTTAAAAAATATGTAAAAAAAGTTGACAAAAACATTATCTGTGAATAAAACACTGTAAATACAAATAAATTAGTAAAAAAAAGAGAAAATCAAGCGAAATTTCGTATTTTTAGTTAAAAATATTGGCTATTTTTTATAATTTCTAAAAAATCTTTTTCGAACAATTTTAATGCTTTTCCTCTATGGCTAATTTCATTTTTTAGTTCTTCTGATAACTCCGCAGATGTGCATTTTCTATCGGGCAAAAAGAATAATGGATCATATCCAAAGCCATTTTCCCCTGTTTCTTTAAGCCCAATTATACCTTCCCAGGTGCCTTTATATATTTTTGGGTCAGGATGATCATGTGTAGGCATAAAAACTATTGCGCAATGATATCTAGCTGTTCTTTTTTCAAAAGGTACATTCTTAAGCTCTTTCAAAAGTAATTGATTATTTTTTTTATCATCACATTCCTCGCCTGCATATCTTGCGGAATAGATTCCTGGCCTTCCTGATAGAGCATCAACTTCAATTCCAGAATCGTCCGAAATTGATGGCATTTTTGCTATATTTGCAGCATTCCTTGCTTTTAAAATAGCATTTTCAATAAATGTTAGCCCAGTTTCTTCTACTTCAGAAATATTTAATTGACCCTGAGGTATTAAATGAAAATCTTCTTGATTTAAGATCTTCGTAAATTCCTTTATTTTATGATTATTATTTGAAGCTAGAACAATTTTACTCATAACTATTTAAAGCATTTTTTTGTATATCAATGATAGATTTAATACCACTTGTTGCCAAATTGATCATTTTATCTAACTCTTCTTTAGAGAACGCACCTTCTTCTGCCGTACCTTGTATTTCTATAAAATTTCCTTCATCGTTCATTATGAAATTCATATCTGTTTCTGCGCTTGAATCTTCATCATAGTCAAGATCTAATATAATTTCACCATTCACTTTTCCAATAGATACTGAACCTGTATATGACTTTATTGCTTCAGTAGAATTAAATTCCTCGCTATCTTGACTTCTCAATGCTAAACATAAAGCAACAAATCCACCAGTAATAGATGCTGTTCTTGTGCCACCATCTGCCTGTATCACATCGCAGTCTATTGTAACTGACCTATCCCCTAATTTTTCCAAATCTACTGAAGACCTTAAAGATCTGCCTATGAGTCTTTGAATCTCCATGGTTCTTCCACTTTGCTTACTTTTTGCTTCTCTTCTCATTCTGTCATTTGTAGATCTAGGAAGCATGCCGTATTCTGCTGTTACCCACCCCATATTTTTACCCTTAAGGAAACGAGGAACGTTGTTTTCTATTGTCGCATTACATATAACTTTTGTTTCACCAAACTCAACTAAGACTGAACCTTCTGGGTGTGATACGTAGTTTTTTGTTATCTTTATGTCTCTTAATTGGTCAGATCTTCTTCCATTTTTTCTCATATTTATTACTCTCGGTATATTGTAAAATAAATAAATTTGCTTATTTTTTGTTTTTATGAAGAATTACAGTTTCTGAATGATATCATAGTATTATAAATATTGGAGAACTAGAAATTATGACAATTGCAATACTAACAACAGGCGGAACTTTTGATAAAGTTTATTTTGACGCTAATAGCGAATATAGCATTGGAGAACCTTGCATATCCTCTATTCTCGATGAGGGTAACGTTACATCAGATTACAGAGTAAAATCTATCTTAAAAAAAGATAGTCTAGATATTACCCAAGATGAAAGAAAAATTATCAAAGAAGCTGTATTAGAATGTGATGAAGATAGGATAATAATCACGCACGGAACTGATACTATGGTTGAGACAGCTAAATTTTTAGAAGACATAAAAGAAAAAACAATCGTATTAACAGGTGCTATGCAACCAGCTAGATTTAGAAAAACAGATGCTATTTTTAATTCGGGCTTTGCGTATTCTGCAGCTTTAACTCTGGAAAATGGTATTTACATAGCAATGAGTGGTCAAATATTTAATTCGAATAACGTTAAAAAAAATATAGATTTAGGAAAATTTGAAACAAAAGATTAGTAAGAGGATAATTATGCAAAAAAGAATACTTTTAATAATATTATTACTATTTAGTTCTGTTTCTTTTTCAAACAAATCTAATCTTTTAAGTTCTGGATTACCTTCTCTTGCACCAATGTTAGAAAATGTAACTCCTGCCGTAGTTAATATTTACACAATCAATGAGGTTGAAGAAAAAAATAATCAAATTGATGATTTATTATATAGAAAATTTTTTAATATACCTGGCAAACAAGAAACTAGAAAAAGAAATAGGTCAGGACTTGGGTCAGGTGTAATTATAAATAAAAATAAAGGTTATATAATTACAAATAATCATGTAATAGCAAAAGCCAAGGATATAAAAGTTAAGCTACAAGATGGTAGAGAATTTAAAGCAACTCTAGTTGGCTCTGATCCTGCGTCAGATATCGCTGTTATAAAGATAAAAGCCAAAAAATTAAAATCTTTAAAATTTGCGAACTCTGACAAATTAAGAGTTGGTGATTTTGTTGTTGCAATAGGAAATCCTTTTGGTATAGGTCAAACCGTTACATCTGGGATAATAAGCGCTTTGGGTAGATCTGGTTTAGGAATAGAGGCATATGAAAATTTTATACAAACAGATGCCTCAATAAATCCTGGTAACTCAGGGGGAGCATTAGTAAATTTAAGAGGCGAGCTTGTAGGCATAAATACGGCCATTATCGGATCAAAAGGAGTTTCGGGTAGTGTTGGTATAGGCCTCGCAATACCTGTAAATATGGCTCTAGATATCACAGAACAACTTCTTAAGTACGGTAAAGTAAAGAGGGGCTATTTGGGTGTTTCAGCACAAGATTTAACAACAGACCTATCTAAGGCATTTGGGATAAATACATACAAAGGAGCTATAATTACGCGAGTTACAAAAGGTTCCCCTGCTGATAAAGCAGGAATAAAAATAGGCGACGTTGTGACAAAAATAAATAATGAAAATATAGAAAACGCATCCAGCATGAGAAATAAAATAGGTCTGCTAAAAATTAATAGCAGCATCACCATGGAAATTAATAGAAAAGGAAAAATAATTTCAACTAAAGTAAAAATATTAGAGCCAAAAATTTCTAAAAAAAATAAAATAAAAATAAACCCAAGATTACAAGGAATTGTTTTTAGTGAAATAAAAAAGAATATGCCTGAGTATGGAAAAGTATCTGGTATAAAAGTTTTAAAAATTTCAAAAGATAGTAAAGCTTATTATATCGGGATAAGAAAAAATGATATTTTACTATCAATAAATAATATTCCTGTTAAGAAAATTAAAGATCTTGAAATTGTTGCTGGTGTTAATGATTCTGAACTTGTAGTACATGTGCAAAGAAGGAATAGAACGGCATTTTTACTACTAAAATAAATTAATCTAACCTCCAGTTATTGTTGGAAAAAAAGCAATTTCATCATTATTTTTTATATTAGTTTTAAAATCAGAATGCTCAAAATTTCTCGCAGAGTAAATTTTATAATTAACTTTATCTAATTTACATCTTAAAAAAACATCATTAATTGTTGATTTTGGGTCCAGCATTTCTATAAATTCCTCATGCTTACCCATATCCTCAGCTAATCTTGCCAAGTAAACTACTTTTATTTTCATAATTTGTTACACTATTAAAAAAATTGAATTTTATAATGAAAAAGAACTTAACACATTTCACAAAATCTGGCGAAGCCCATATGGTTGATATTAAAAATAAGAATATCACAGATAGGATAGCTGTTGCTAGCGGCAAGATATTTATGTCTAAAGATTCTATAAAGAAAATCAAGGAAGGCAACCACAAAAAAGGTGATGTCTTAGGGATTGCAAGAATTGCGGCAATAACAGCTTCGAAAAAAACATCTGACCTTATACCACTCTGTCATAATATTAATTTGTCCTCTGTCACAGTAGATTTTAAGATTAATTTATCTAAAAAATATGTCTTTTGTAAAGCTGAAGTGAAGACATCTGGTAAAACTGGCGTTGAAATGGAAGCATTAACATCAGTTCAAATTGGTTTATTAACAATCTATGATATGTGTAAAGCAATAGATAAAAGCATGATAATTTCAGAGATTCAACTAGAATCAAAAAAAGGTGGTGCCTCTGGTGAGTGGAACAGAGGAAAATAATTTCCAAGAAAAGAGTTTTTCTAAAAAATTAATTTCATGGCATAAACTTCATGGCAGACATAATCTTCCTTGGCAAGCTAATACAAATCCATATGAAATCTGGATTTCCGAAATCATGCTTCAACAAACGCAAGTAAGTACAGTTTTGCAATATTACGAAAAGTTTATTAAGAAATATCCAACAATTAAGGACCTATCAAGTTCTAGATTAGAAAATGTTTTAGAATTATGGTCAGGATTAGGATACTACAGAAGAGCAGAATATATTTTCAAAACATCGCAAATTATAAAAGAAAAACATAATTATATTTTTCCTGAAACATATGAAGAATTAATTCAGCTACCAGGTGTTGGAAAATCAACTGCAGGAGCAATCCTATCACTTGCGTACAATAAGAAATTTCCTATTTTAGACGGGAATGTAAAAAGAGTAATAAAAAGATATTTTGCAATTAGAGGAGATCAAAATAATGAAAAAAATTTATGGGAAATATCAGAATATTTGCTCCCAAAAAAAAATAATAATATTTATACACAATCTATTATGGATTTAGGTTCAAAAATATGCATGAAAAATAATCCATTATGCGAAAAATGTCCTATAAAATTAAAATGCAAATCCTTCGAGCTTGGCTTAACAAATGTTATACCTGAAAAAATAGAAAAAATTAAACGAAAAAATAAAAAATTATTCTTTTTTTTAATCCAGCATCCTAATGATAAAAATTTAATACTAATGAAAAAAAATGATAACAAAGGTTTATGGGCAAATTTATGGTCTTTACCACTATTTGAAAAAGAAAAAAATTATAAAGAATTTTTAAAAAATAACCAAATTGAAAGTAAAAAAATAATTTACTTAAATTTTGCACATGACCTAACGCACTTAAAATTAGATATCATAATATATAAAGTTGATGCAAAAATGAGCAATAAATTCAATAATTATAACTGGAAAAATATTTATGATATTATTGGTGTTTCAAAACCGATTATTAAAGTTATTAAAAAATTAAAAGAGGATATAAATAATGAGAAAAGTAATGTGCTCAAAATTAAAAAAAGAGCTTGAAGGCTTAGATAGGCCTAATTATCCTGGTGATATAGGTAAAAAGATATATGAAAATATATCAAAAGAAGCTTGGGCATTATGGTTAAAACATATGACAATGTTAATAAATGAATATAGGCTTACACCCATTGAGCCAAAAGCCCGCACATTTTTAGAAGAGGAAATGGAGAAATTTTTATTTGGTGATGGCTCTGATGTTCCAAAAGAATTTAAGCCTGAATAGATATTATTTTTTATATGGGATCATATTAAAAATCATGTGTGGCAAAGTTAGGCATGCCAATGATATAAACACATATTTTATTATTGCATCGTAAACTGTAATTTTAAGATAGTTAGAAAGCAATATTGTCAATAAAAAAGAAATAACTAAAGAAAATAAAATTATTGTGACTAAAAATTTTTTAATAGTAAAATTGTTAGGTACTAGATTTGAAATATATATTGACTCAATAAAGTGCCTAATAGAGTGTAGAAAACAAAAATAAATTGTAAAAGATATAAGTGGCGGCAAAATAATAAAATTACAAAAACATATAAGTGCCTCAATTTTGAATAAATAATTTCTATTTCTTTCTAATAGAATATGAAAAACTGATAAAGTAATAAATAACATTTTTTGAGTCATAGTAAACTCTATGTTCTTCACAGGACTATTTATTAGTAAAGAAAACAATTCAGAAACTTGCTCAAAATGAAATATTATTGGTGTGAATACAATTATTATTCCTTTTATAAAAATATTTAAATTTATATATATATGTTTTTTTTCAAAAAGATAATTATTATCCTCATAACCAAAATGATAGGCTGCCAATAGCAAAAAAAATAGAAGCGATATGCCTGGTGCATATACCCATGCAACTAAATATATTAATAATATTAATATATAAGATAAAGAAAAGTATATAAACCACTTAGTTGTAAATTTTTTAAAAATTTTTCTTCCGATAGAAAAATCAAAAAAACCATGCGGTATGCCTATAATTGAGACAAAGAAAAAAAGAATGTAAGTTTGTATGCCATTTATTGATATACTTCCTGAAAAAAAATAGCTAAATAATATACAAACTGTACTTAAAGATATAAAAAATTTTTTATGTATTAAATCAATTTTATTAATCATTTTTTTCTTTTATTCCGATGGCATATAGTAAAAATTTTTTTTTCGGCAAATAAAATATTATTTTAATAATGTCAAGAATACTTGGTATATCTGATAAAAATCTTATTTGTGCATTATGGTGTTTTGTTTTAAATAATTTTATTAATGCGCTCTTCATGTATGCAGGATCATCTTTTACTATATTTAGATATACACTGTCCATTTTACGTAATAGAAGTGAATGAAAATTTTTACGTGTTCTTATATTTTTATCATTTTTAAGTATTTTTTTTATCAAACCATCACATTGTTTCTGTATATTAATAAATGTATACCCTGTACTTGCTCTTGTAACTCCTGAGTTTGATCCAATTTTTGTTATGTAATTATAAGATTCTCCATTTATATTTACGTCCATTGGTATCATGCCAAATTCTTTTTTCTCGATCACAAATCCTTCATTTTTATAGTTATTTTCCATATATTTGTTAATATAATTTTCGTCTAAATTCTTACTTTCCTTGTTTGATGAAAAATAAGTCGATTCTATTAAGGCTGTTTTTTTTGAAAAAGGAAGAAAATACATAAAATGGAAGTTATTTTTAGTGTTAGAAAATTCCATTAATATTGGATAATTATCATCAAAAATTTCATTATCTGATCTAATATATGCACCGAAAAATTGCTGTGTCATGTAAATTTTTTTATTTTCTGGCCTACTATCAAAAACATGATTACATTTTAATTCTTTTTTATCTGTCTTGACGTATACTATTTTATTCCTTTGAGAAATTTTCTCTACTTTAGACGAATATTCTATATTAATGTTTTTATTTTTTTTTATTTTTTTTAAAATATAATTATTGAAATCATGTGAATTTATACTTTGATATTTATAATTGTTACAATTTATTTTTACGGTATCAGAACAATTTTTTATTAATAAGTAATTCCACTTTTTTTGTATTAGGTGATTAAATGGTGTTTTATAAATATCCCAAAAAGACCATAATTTATTTTTTTTATATATATCTGAAGATGATTCTAAAATACATACTTTAAATTTTTTGTCTATAAGTCTATATGCTAAGCTTAATCCCGCACACCCTGCGCCTATAATAATAAAATCGTACTTATCTTGTATTGACATCTGACAATCCTAATAACGATTCATGTAGTTTTGCGTTATGTTTTTCTCTATGTACAGGGAAAATAAAAAAAATTAAAAACTCTATTATTGCTTTAAATACTATAATAATTTTTTCAGCTCTTGTAACATATATGTTTTCATATAAAAATTTTGTTCCTGTTTTTTTTATTTTTAGCCCTATTGCTTGATATATTCTTAATGCAACAAGAATTGCTATTCGTGATTTAACAGGTATATATCTAATTCCATTTAATGAGCTTTTATAATATATATCAGCTTTTATTAATAAACCTCTTACATTTTTATTTATTTTTACTTCATTTTTTTTATTCATATCCTCAAAAATACTACTATCAATTCTTGTATTCTTTGGCAAATATATTCTATTTTTTTTATAGTCCTGCATGACGTCCCTAGATATATTTGTAAGTTGCATTGCAATACCTAAGTCTATTGCAAAGTATTTGGCCTCTTTATTATCTATTTCTAAAGCATTAGTCATCATTAGTCCGACAACTCCTGCTACTTTATAGCAGTATCTAAGTAATTCTGAATTATTTTCGTATCTTATAAAGTCTTTGTCTGAATTAACTCCAGATATTAATTCGTTTAATAAATTATCTCCTATGCCATAAGATTTTAATAATTCTTGTAATTTAATAATTTCGCTAGGATCTTCAAAATCTATTCCTTCGTCAACTCTGTCATCTTGCGTTCTGCAAAATGAATATATATTTATTACTTTTTCTAAAATCTTACTAGGAAGAAACTTGCTAGCCCAAAAGAAGGATTTGCTATTTTTATATATTATATTTTTATTATCAATTATTTCCATAATCTCGTAGTATTAATTTTTCTGTTACTTTTGATGTTGATAATACTCCTGGTATGCCGGCTCCTGGATGAGTACTTGCGCCGACAAAATACAGGCCACCTGTTTCCAACGATTTATTTCCGTATCTAAAGTATGCCGACTGAGTGAAAACAGGTTGAATTCCAAAACCACTTCCTGCATATGTATTTAACTCGTGCTCAAAATAATCTGGTGTTATGTAAAAACTATCAACAATATTTTCTGATAATTCTGGCATAATTTTTTCTTGAAGAGTTTTTATTATTATATTTGAGAATTCTTCGGCTCTTTCTGACCAATTCACATTTCCAAGATTATTTGGCACTGGTGCCAGAACATAAAAAGTATCGTTATTATTTTGTATCATACTTGGATCTGTTGCGCCAGGTCTGTGCAAATATAGACTAGGGTCATTAATAAATATTTTTTTATTAAATATGTCATTTAGCAAATCATGGTGTCTTCTACTAAAAATTATCGTATGGTGTTGCACGTCTTTATATATTTTTTTTGTTGAAAAATACAATACGAAAAGACTCATTGAATGCTTTAAATTAAATCTATTTGATACTTTCTTCGGCTTAAAACCTAGAAGTTTCTCATATGTATATGTAGGATCAGAGTTACAAACTACTCCATCACAATGCAAGACTTCTTTATCTGTCTCAACACCTACAACTCTATTTTTTTTATAAATAATTTTTTTTGCTTCTGTATTTTTTTTTATATCTACACTATTTTTTTCCAAAATTCTTTCTAGACCATCAACTATTTTTCCTGTTCCGCCCTCTGAATAAAAAACACCCCATTTCCATTCTAAATATTGAATTAAAAGATATATAGAAGTTGTACTATAAGGATTTCCCCCAACTAATAGAGGATGCATGCTTAAAGCTTGGTTTAAATTCTTATTACCAATAAATTTATCTACTGATTGGTAAACAGATCTATCAAATCTAATTCTTATTAGCTCTGGCAAATGTTTCAACATGCTACCAATTGTTTCGAAAGGTTGGTCAGATAACTCTGTGTAAGCTTTATTAAATATTCTCTTACTATGTTTTAATAATTTTATATAAGAAACTGCGTTTTGATAACCGTATTTCGACTTTATTTCCTTTACTGTAAGACCTAATTTTTCTCCATAGTCCAAATATTCGCCGTTATCAAATAAAAATCTATACCACGGTTTTACAGGTAGTAAATTTACATAATCGCTTAATTTTTCTTGATTCATAGCAAACAGCTCCTCTATCAAATAGGGCGCTGTTATTACAGTTGGACCTGCATCATATTTATAGCCATTATGAATGAAGGTTCTTGCTCTTCCACCTAAATCGGCCTGCTTTTCAAGAAGTTTTACATCAAACCCTTTACTTTTTAGTCTTGCTGCAATTGAAAGCCCACCAAATCCAGATCCAATAACAATAATTTTTTTCATATAAGTATAATACTAGAAATAAAAAAAAGGCTCACTAAAATAGTGAGCCTTTTATAAAACATATAGAAACTACTTACGCAGATTCTTTTACAGCTGCTGCCCAAATAATCACACCGAATGCGATTTTATTAACAAAGTCAGCTAAGTTGTAAACAATGTTTACTGTTGCTGGGTCTGTTCCACCTGCTAAGTAGCCTAAGAAGTAGCCTAGAGGATAAATAGCCCAACCTACTGTAACAATTAAACGCATAGCGCCGAAAGCTGTTTGACATGCTGCACTTCCGCTAGCTGCGTTAGCTTTACTTGCTTCACCAGCAAAGATCTCATAAAGAATGTATAACCAACCGATCATCCCTATGATAAAACCTGTCATTGCAGACATCATTCCTGCTTCTCCAGCGAAACCACCAACAAGCATTACTAATGTACCTATTAATAGTCTCCAGAAGACTCCTGCAGAAACAACTGTGACAGCTGCTAGAATCAAGTAGAATTCAATCATTTGTAGAGGTACAGTTAATAACCAATCTATGTATCTTAAAACTGTTGGTGAATCTCCTGTAGATACCCAAACTTCTCTCATGTAGAAGTAGTGCACTGCAGCGATTAATGTAACCAAACCTACAACTGTTAATGATGTTTTCCATTTAGCGCTTACTCTGTCTCTTTCAATAAGAAAGAATACAGTAGATGCGACCATAGCAATGGAAATTATCCAGAAAGTAACCCCAACCGTATCATCAGGACTTAAGCCACTGCTGTGACCACCTGCTAGTGATATTGCTGGCAAAGAGATTACTACTAGAAGTGTTGCAAAAAGTTTTTTGCTAAAATCTAATAATTTAATCATATCGTTTTTTCCTCGAGTTATTATTAAAATATATTTTTTGTACATTAGTCATTCTAGTCAATTAATTTAAAAAATAAACCCTTAATTGTATGCAAAATCTGTACATTTTACGTAAAATAAGTAATTGATTATATTCATTTTTTTTATGTGAATGATAAGCATTATTATTTATTTAAATATAATAATAGACTAATATTTAACAAAGCCAAGCATTTTTTCACAAATATTTTTATGAAACTAAACTTCATCTACTAGCCTATTAGTGTATACTCACTTTTTTCTAAAAAATTTTATAAATGATTGAAGGCTTGGTAGCTCAGTTGGTAGAGCAGTGGACTGAAAATCCTCGTGTCGGCAGTTCGATTCTGCCCCGAGCCACCATCATCTATATACTATTTAATTTCTATTATTTCTAAATTCTATTAAAGTAGATCTATAGCATATTTCCTTAATAATTCGATACTTATTATTTCCAATGCTTTGGCATTTGTACTTTTTATTAATATTGGAGGAGCAACACCATCATTTAATGCTTCTAACCACCTTCCTGCGCAGACACACCATTTATCACCTTCTTTAAGTCCTGGAAAATTAAACTCCGGTCTGGGAGTTATTAAATCATTTCCTTTGTTCTTAGAATAATCTAAAAATTCTTTTGTAACTTTTGCACAAACTGTATGACTTCCAACATCATCATCAGATGTTTCACATAGTCCATTTCTTAAATAGCCTGTCATTGTTTCTTCACAGCAAACTTCTATGGCTTCACCGTAAACATTTTTGTTAAATTTATTATTACCCATACTTCCTCAATGTTAATATTAAAATTAGAGTTGATACCAACATACTAAACGAAACAAATACAAACCCAAATTCTACATTAGTTAAACTAGTCACTATGCCTAAACCAAGTGCTCCTGTTGCGTATCCAGTATCACGCCAGAACCTATATATACCTATAGCTGAAGCTCTCCAACTATCTTCACAATTATCGTTGACTGCTGAGCTAATAGATGGATATAAAAAAGACATTCCAACACCTAGAAAAAAACTGCATGAAATCCACCAACTAAAATCTAGGCTTAATAGACAAAGTGGAAGAGCTATTGAACATATTAGCATGCCAGTAATAATTAAAAGATTTCTCCCAATATAATCAGAATATAATCCAGTAAATATTTGCAAAATACCCCAGGTAATTGTATACGTTCCAACAATATAACTTATTTGTAATAATGTAATACCATTATTAAATAAATATATTGGAAAGAAGATCCATATACAGGAATCTAAGAACTTTTCTACATGCCCTGCTTGAGAATATGCAAATAATTTTTTATTTTTCCATGAAACATAATAGAAAATATTTTCTGGACTATCATTTGAATATATATTTGCATACTTTTTTGTATCCTCGACTAAGAAAATACAATATATTAATGCTAGCGATATAAATATAATACTAAAAGAAAATAAAGCAGCTTTAACTGGTAGAATATAAGTCATGTAACTAACTAAAATTCCGCCAATAGCCACACCAAAATATCCTGAAAATTCATTCAAACCTACTGCGAAACCCCTTTTATCACTTCTAGTTATATCAACACTTGCTATTTGTGTAACAGACCAGGTTAAACCTTGGTTTATACCAATAATAAATGTTGCAAATATTATGAAATACCAATTAGATGCAAAATAAATTATAAATGGCACTGGCAAAGCAACTACCCATCCCGCCAATAAAACAAATTTTCTATTCAGGGCGTCTGCAAGCACACCAGCATAATAATTAGCTATACCTTTAATGATTCCAAATGCTATTATAAATGTACTTAAAAAAATAAATGAATTCTTTGGAACATTGAATATACTTTCAGATAATGCTGGAAGAGCTGTTCTAAATAATCCAAGTAATATTCCAACGAACATTACTTGTAATAACAAGTTAACCAGTAGTGAATATTTTTTTTCTGTAATCATAATATCCTGAAAATATAAAACAATATAAATATAGATTAAATGAAATGTAGCTCAATAGATACGATTTTTTTAGACCTTGATGGAACACTGCTAGACTTAGCATATGATAACTATTTTTGGCATGATCACATACCTAATTTAATTGCAAAAAAAAATAAATTACCTTTTGAAAAAGTAAAAATTGAATTTGAAAATATATATAAGAGTAAACAAAATACAATTGAATGGTACTCTCTCGATTACTGGAGTAAAATTTTTGAAATTGATTTAAAAAATGAAGTTTTAAAAACAAAAAATAAAATTAAAATATTTCCAAATGCTCACAATTTATTAACAAACTTAAAAAAAAGAAAAATAAGAATTATATTATTAACAAATTGCCCAAGAGATATGTTAGATATAAAATTAACACAAACGCAGCTATGGGGATTCTTTGATAAAGTAATTTCATCAGAAGATTATGGGTTTTCAAAAGAAGATGATAGATTTTGGCATAATCTAAATACTGCAATAGATTTTAATAAAATGAACACTTTATTCGTTGATGACAGTGAAAATGTTCTTAATTGCGCATCTAGAAATGGTATCAAGAGTATTTTCTATATAAAGTTTCCTGATTCAAATAAGGAGGGACAAATAATTAAAAATTTTAACCCTTTGGATAGTATTGATTTAATAGAGAATATAATTATTGATTAGCCTTTGTGCAATTTTTTGCAAGCCTTAACAAATATTTTCTTAGTTTTTTCCAATCAGTTTCTGTAACTATAAAGCCTACACACTTTCTTGAACCACATTTACATACATGATCTCTAAAATCATCAACATCAAAAACAAAACCATAATCATAGGTTAATTCATCTCCTTTTTTTATATCTCTGAATGATCTAATCCAAATTTTTCCATCTACAATATCAGTGTCACAATTTGGATTACAGGAGTGATTCATTAATCTTGCATTATTGTAACTAACATTTCCATTGATATCGTATTTATTATCTAAAGTAAAAATATAAACTTGTCCTTCGTCTACATTTTTTTGAGATTTTTCTAACTGAGCTTCTGCAATCTTATCGGATTGTGCTTTAGTAATCTTCTCTCCAACGTATTCAACTACATTCGTACCTGCTTTAATATTTTGTTTAGCAAATAATCCTTTTCCGTGTAACTTTGAATTTTTAATTGTATATAATTTTTTCATAAATATTTTTTAATTTGTAGATGAAGAATTCCAAGCAAAAGTGCAATCTAATTCTGATCTTACTTTACATAATCCATTAACGCCTTCTTCAAGAATTATATGTAAAGGTGTATTATTATTAAACCTTCTGTGCTCAGTTTTCATCCATTTTTCTGCCATGTTTATATTTCTAGGGAATGTAGTCCTTAACGCGTCAGATATTCCAACAATATGGCTCAATCTTCTGATTGTTACATCATTTTTAGGGAATGCTTTTAAGCTTCTATATTTGTCTAGCTGACGCTTTTTTGTCTGCTCGGGCAGACCAAGCACCTGAACGGTCTGTTCAGTAGTAAGATTCCAAGCGTCTAAAACTTTCATAACAGTTTTTGTTATAAACATAAACTCTTCTTCTGTATAATCAGCCATAATTTACCAAAAAAATTTCTGTTACTTTATATCTTAACAAAAAATTTATCAATACATCTTTGTTATGTACAATTGACAAAGGAAAATAGTTATTTAATATCATAATAGTTGTTCAGGAATAAATTATGATATCTTTTATAAAAAAAATATTTTCAAAAAACAAAATTAAAGAAGAAGACAGTATTAGCGATGTAAATCTTGCTTGTGCAATACTTCTTATAGAAGTAAGTTATTCAGATTTCTCAATAGACAATACTGAAATTAGCTCAATTATCGAAATTTTTAAAAAAGAATTTAATCTTACTGAAAAAAAAGCTCAATGGTTAAGTGATGAGGCCCTTAATTTACATAAGGACGTAAATTGCTTAAGAAAATATATAAAACTAATAAATTCAAATTATACAAATACTCAAAAAAAGAATTTATTAAATATGGCGTGGCTTGTTGCAAGAGCTGATAATATAATCGACAAACATGAGGAGCATAGAATTAGGAGATTTGCAGAGCTTCTTCATCTTAATCATGCAGATTTTATACAATCTAAAATTGAAACTAAAGACTAATCCTTTTTAAATCGATATAATGCAATTTCTCCAAAAAAATTTGGTGAGAGTTTACATAAAAAATTACTTGAATAACTATTATCTAAAACCTTTTTTTCAAGAATTTTAATTTCTAGATCTTTACATAAATCTTCAAAATCTTTAAAAGTACACAAATGAATATTTGGAGTATCAAACCATTTGTTTGGCAATGACTTTGATATTGGCATACGTCCTAGAAATCCTAGTTCTACCCTGTTTTTCCAAAAACCCATATTTGGAAATGTTACAATACCTTCATTTGCAACTCTCAACATTTCTTTTAAAATCTTATCAGGATTCTTATTTTCTTGAAGAGCATGAGTCATAACAGCATAATCAAAAAAACTACTTTCGAAATATTCTCCGAGCCCAGTGTAGAAATCTGACTGTATTACGCTAATATTTTTTTTTATAGATTCCTTTACTTTTTCTAGATCTTTCTCAAAACCATAGCCTGTTATATTTTTAGTTGATGTTAAGAAATCTAATAATGTAGAATCCCCGCATCCTAAATCAAGTACAGTTGAATCTTTTTTTATCCAATTAGATATTATTTTAAAATCTTTTCTATCCATATATTATTACCAGTATTTAATTTATGTTATCCATAAAGTTTTTCAAAACATCTAGATACTGAGGTATAGGCATTAAAAAAGCGTCATGCCCCTGATTTGCCTCAATTTCTGAGTACGATACTTTCTTTCTAGCTTTCACGAGTGATTTAACAATTTCGCGTGACTTTGTTGATGAAAATCTCCAATCACTAGTAAAAGATATGACTAAAAATTTAGAATCTGTTTTTTCAAATGCTTTTGAAAGATCACCTTCAAATTCTTCTGCAGGATCAAAATAGTCTAAAGCCTTTGTCATTAACAAATATGTATTTGCATCAAATCTTTCTACAAATGCTTGCGCCTGATATCTTAGGTAACTCTCAACTTGAAAATCTACGTCATATCCAAAATGAAGCTTGCCTTCTCTAAGATCTCTTCCAAATTTTTGTCTCATTGAGTCATCTGATAAATATGTAATATGTCCCAACATTCTTGCAATACTAAGACCTCTTTTTGGTATTACGCCGAAATTATTGTATCTACCGTCATGAAAGTCAGGATCTGTAATGATTGCTTGTCTTGCGACTTCATTAAAAGCAATGTTTTGCGCTGATAGTTTTGCTGCGGCTGCGACTACAATAGAGTTTTTAATTTTGTTAGGATAACTTATTGACCATTGCAATGCTTGCATGCCTCCAAGACTGCCGCCAATAACACAAGCCCATATATCAATTTCTAAAAAATCTGCTAAAAGTTTTTGACTATTTACCCAATCTTTAACAGTTACAATTGGAAAATCAGGCCCGTATTCTTTTTTTGTTTTTTTATCAATTGTATTTGGCCCCGTCGACCCTTGACAGCCTCCAAGATTATTCAAAGAAACAATAAAGAACTTATTTGTGTCAAACGGTTTTCCTGGTCCAATACATGAATCCCACCAACCAGGCTTCTTATCATCTTCCTTGTGATAACCTGCAGCATGATGATCTCCAGATAAAGCATGACAAATTAATATAGCGTTATTTTTTTTTTCATTTAATTTTCCATAAGTTTCATATACTAATGAAAAGTTATCTAAAGTTTTTCCACAATCTAGCTTAAGACTTTGTTTTATCTCAACAGTCTTAGGTTCTACAATGCCAACAGAATTTTTATTAAATTTATTTGTCATATAAAATTCCAAAAATTTCAAATTTGAAATCATTTTTTTATATGAAGGGAATTAAGCTGTGCTTTTAATATATTCGCTTTAGCTGTATTTTCCCACCCGCAAGCTGACTTCAAATCGGTGTTTTATGCAATATACTTTATTTTATATAAATATACAAATTTGGTTACAAAATAATATTTAAAAAATTTTGTAAAAAATGTATTAGAACAAGGGCTATAATGACTGAAAAATCTATAACCCCAACTGACGTTGGAATAAATCTTTTTATAAACAATAAGATTGGGTTAGATATTTGAAAAACAATATCTATAGCAGGATTTCTATTGGCTTGAAATGATTGAGTAAACCAACTAGAAACTGCCAGAATTATAAAAATTATTGTCAAAGCATTCAATAAGCTAAATAAAGAACTTTTAAAAGAAAATATTATTAATTTTTCAATTAAAATACTACTTCCTAACATACTAGTTTGTAAATAAATGCCCGATAAGTGACATAGAAAAATAACTGTCAAACTAGATAACTCAAATTTCCCTAAATTTGGTATAAAAATAAATAAAGATCTAATTGGCTTAGATATTTTTATTATTGATTGCGTGATAGGATTATTTGTATTAGTACTAAATAAAGCCAAAAGAATTCTTAAAGTAAAAATCAATACTAAAAATGATAAAATTAAATCAATTATAAAAAATCCTAATTCTGGGAATGTATTTGACATTATTTTTTCTTATTTGCTATATCTATAGATTTATTTTTTGCGCCTTTAATAGCATCTTTTATAATTTTATTAAAATTATTTTTTTCAAAAATTTTCAAAGCTGCTTCAGTCGTGCCTTTTTTTGATGTAACTTTAGATCTTAAATCATTTATATTTTCGGTGACAAATAACATTTTTGAAGTACTGTTTAACATATGTAAAATTAGTAAAGATTTGTCCTCTTTTGTTATATTTTTAAAATCATCGCAATCCACTAATGATTCTATAAAATACATTATATATGCAGGTCCGCTTCCATATAAAGCGGTAAATAAATGCATTTCATCCTCATCTATATTTCTAATATGGCCAACACATTTAAAAATATTTTCTACATAATCTTTGCTAGCTTCATTTATTGTGTTTTCAGCACATAAACCTGTAATACTTTCATTGAAAATTGCGCATAAATTTGGCATTGCTCTCACTACAGCAATATTTTTATTTATGTTTTTTTTAATTGAATCTATTGTTATGCCTGCTACTACAGAAACTATTATTTGATTATCTTTAAAAATTTTACTGTTCTCTAAAATTGCTTTTTCTAGATCTACTGGTTTCACACATAAAAATATAATATCAAAACTATTATTACATTCTTCGCTAGAATTTAAAAAAGTACATTTATCTAAACTATAATCATTTTTTGTTTTATTATGAAATATGTATAAGTTATCGGCTAATGTAATATTATCAGCTGACAGTATTCCTCTTACCAGAGCATTTGCCATATTTCCAAAACCTATAAATGCTATATTCATTTTTTTCTTTCACCAAAAATTGAAGTTCCTATTCTGACTATAGTAGAGCCAGCAGCAATTGCTGCATGAAAATCTGAGCTCATTCCTATTGATAAAGTATCTAACTTATATCCTTTATTCACTAGAGTATCAAATAAATTCTTAATACGCATAAAAGTTTCATATTGAATATTATAATCATCATTATGTTTTGGAATAGCCATTAAACCCCTAACATTTATTTTTTCTAATTTCTGAGCTTCTTTAATAAATTGTTCTACTTCATTTTCACATATCCCAGATTTTGTAGCCTCTTGGTCAACATTAATTTGAATACAAACGTTCAAATTATTTTTCAATATTTTTCTATATTCATTAATTTTTTTTAAAGTAGAAATTTTATCTATACTGTGAGCCCAACTAAAATTTTCAGCAATTTGTTTTGATTTGTTGCTTTGTATTTTTCCTATAAAATGCCATGTAATATCCAGATCTTTTAATTCATTAATTTTTTGAATTGACTCTTGTAAGTAATTCTCTCCAAAGTCTTTATGTCCACACGAATATGCTTCTCTAATTTTCTGAGCAGAATGTGTTTTACTTACTGCCATTAAAGTTACGCTATCTGCAGCACGGCTCGATTTAGACTCTAATTCTAAAATTTTATTTTTTAATTCAATGACATTTTTTTGGATTTCATTCATATTACGGAATTATTTTCTTTCATAGACTAACTTTCCATCACATATAGTTTTTTCAACAACTGTTTTGAAATTTTTATTAATAAATGGACTGTTCTTTCCAGAGCTAATAATTTTTGATTTTTCGTATTTCCATTCTTTATTTTTTAGTATACATAAATCCGCAGGTGATCCTTTAGAAATAACTCCAGAATTAATTCCTAAAATGCTTGCTGGGTTAGATGTAACTTTTGATACGGCTGTTTCTAAATCTAAAATATTTTTATCAACAAGCTCCATTAATAATGGTAATAATAATTCAATTGATGATATTCCAGGCTGTGTATTTGAAAATGGCGCTTGTTTTGCATCTTCATTATGAGGTTGATGGTCTGAACATATTGCAGTTATAGTCTTGTCATTAATTGCCTTTTTTAAGGCCAACAGATCTTCATTTGATCTAAAAGGTGGCATAACATGATAATCACTATTAAAATTATTTATAGCTTCCTCATCAAAAAATAATTGATGAATAGCTACATCACAAGTTACTTCTAATCCAGATGAATGTGCATTTTGTATTAATGCTATTGACTCAAGACATGATATTCTACACAAATGTAATTTTACACCTGTTAATTTACTCAATGATAAAGCCTCAGCTACAGCAATAGATTCCGCTGCAGATGGAATACCAGGCAACCCTAATTTATTTGAAATTTTTCCCTCATGCACACAACCATTGTTAGCTAGATATTTATTTTGAGGTTGATAAAAAATTGTCATATTCTGCCCAGAAGCATATTCCATTGCTCTTCTTAAAACTAATAAATCTTGAATAGGATTTAAGCAATTTGTCAATCCAACAGCACCGGCTTGCTTTAATTCCATCATTGGGCTTAATCTATTTCCATCAAGATCTTTTGTAAGTGATGCTAAAACCTTTACTTTGCATAAATTTACATTTTTAAATATTTCTTCGACAAGCTTTATTTGAGCTGGTGTATCTATAACAGGTTGTGTATCAGGCATATAACATACTGTGGTAACACCTGAGGATACTGCCGCCATTGATTCACTTAAAATAGTTGCTTCTTTTTCTAATCCGGGTTGTCTAAATCTTACAGATAAATCAACTAAGCCAGGGCATATAATACAATTTTCTGCATCAATAATAATTGGGGAATTTAGTTTTGTATTATCTTCATCAATTCCAATAATAATTCCATCCTTTATATAAATATCATGATAACCAGAAACTTCACCTCCCGGATTTATAATATTTCCTGACTTTATTATTATATCTTTCATCTAATTATCCGGTTGAGGTTGCATAGATAATGACAATATAGCCATTCTAACTGCTATGCCATTTGATACTTGTTGGAGAATTACCGATCTATCACCATCTGCTACTTCTGAACTTATTTCTATACCTCGATTAACTGGGCCAGGATGCATGACTATGCCATTTTTAGAAAGCAGTTGTAATCTATCTGGAGTAAAACCATATAAATTATAATATTCATGTTCATCAGGTATAAAACTAGAATTCATTCTTTCATTTTGCAATCTTAGCATTATCACAACATTGCAGTCCTTAATGCCAGCATCCATATCTACATAAGATGTTACTCCCATATGTTCAATCCCATTTGGCAAAAGTGTTTTTGGACCAATTACTCTTATGTCTGGCACCTCAAGTATTCTAAGCGCATGTATTAAAGATCTAGCAACTCTTGAATGAAGTATATCTCCAACAATTGCTACTTTGATTTTTTTAAAATCCTTAAAATATTTTCTTATAGTAAAAACATCTAACATCGCCTGGGTGGGGTGGGCGTGTCTTCCATCACCTGCGTTTATTACACTAATATTTTGCGAAACATTCTTAGATATAAATTCGGCAGCTCCAGATAAAGGGTGTCTAACAATAAACATATCACAATGCATTGCTTCTAGGTTTCTAAGTGTATCAAGAAGTGATTCTCCTTTTTTGGTTGCACTGAAGTCAACATTAATATTTAAAAAATCTGCTGATAATCTTTTGGCAGCTAATTCAAAAGTTGTTCTTGTTCTTGTGCTGGCCTCAAAAAATAAATTTACTATAGTTTTACCTCTTAATAATGGAACTTTTTTTACTGGCTGACCAGAAACTCCAGCAAAAGATTCTGCAAGATCTAGGATATCTAAAATAAGTGACTTGGGTAAATATTCTATATCTAAAAAATGACGAAGATGTTTTTGAGAAACAATATTATTATTTTTGTTTTCGTTATTTAAATCTTTATTTTCGTCATTCACATTTATTTACCTCTTAATGATCTTTATCAATTATTTCTATTATTAGTGGGTCAGGCCCCAGTAATTTTACATTCTTATTATTCTCAAGTTGCATTTTTTCCCCAACAATATCTGCAGATATAGGAAGCTCTTTACCATTTCTTTCTATCAAAACAACCAATGTGACTGTAAGAGGTCTTCCAAAATCAAATATTTCATTTATAGCGGCTCTTGTTGTTCTCCCAGTAAAAAGCACATCGTCAACTAAAATTATATGTTTATCATCAATTGATACTGGCATTTCAGTTGGCTCTACTCTTGGGTTAACCCCGGCTCTACTAAAGTCATCTCTGTAAAAACTTATATTTAAAGATGCCGCTTTGCCTTCATATCCTAATTTGCATTGGAGCCAGTCGGCAATCCATGTTCCACCAGTATGGACACCGATAATAATTGGATTTTGGATTTTATTTTTTGATAGATATTCCCTTAGAGAATTCTCAATCTTTAGAAGTAATGCCTGTGTTTGCTCTTTTGAATATTTCATTTTCAAAATAAGATTGTAATATTATTGTGGCAGCAATTCTATCTATTTCTTCCTTATTTATCTTTTTTTTTCTACCTGCCTTCATTTGGCTAGCTAGGTCCGATTGAGCATAATTTGATGAAAAATCTTCATTGAATAAAATAACATCTATTTTTAATTTTTTTCTGAGAATTTTACTAAAATTTGTAATTTGTTTATTTATATTTTGGTCTGGATATGATTCTGGAATACCTATTACTATTTGATTTATTTCCCATTCTTCCACAATTAAAGATATTTCTTTGAGTATACTTTCGTAACTAATATTTTTTATAGTTTTTAGCGGTGTAGCAATTTTATTTTCTAAATCACCAATGGCAAGCCCTATTCTTCTTTCACCAAAATCAATAGCAAGAATTTTGATATCACTCATAGAACCTCTTTCCAAAATATTTCTCCTAAATTTAAATTATGAAATTTATTTATTTCAGCAATGCATGTAGGAGAAGTAATATTAACTTCCGTTATTTTTTCCCCGATCATATCTATGCCAGCAAATATTATTCTTTCTTTTTTTAAGTACAAAGCTACTTCTTCACAAATAGAAATTTCTTTTTTATTTAAAATATATTTTCTTATAGTTCCTCCTGAAGCAATGTTTCCTCTATGATCATCAGATGAAGGAACTCTAATAACCGCTTCTTTAAAAACTTTTCCGTTAATAATAATAATTCTTTTGTCGCCTTTTTCTGACTCAGGCAAATATTCTTGCGCCATTATGTATTTGCTGTCTAATTTTGTCATATCCTCAAAAATTACGTTAGCATTTTTATCATTTTCATCTAAAAGATATATTGACCTTCCTCCCATTAAATTCAATGGTTTTAAAATTATTTTTTTATATTTAAGTAAAAAATTTTTTAGTTCTTTTGTACTGCAAGTTACTATTGTCTCAGGTATATGTTTTGGAAAATTTAATGTTATTAATTTTTCGTTATTGTTTCTTATAGAATTACCAGGGTTTATTACTTTTATATTATTTTTTTGTATGATATCTAAAATATAAGTTATATACATATAATTATCATCTACTGGGGGATCTAATCTCATTAAAACATAATCAAATTTTTTAATTATTGATTCTGATATATTTGAGATCTCGTAAAAATCTTCTTTATTTTCATATAATTTTATATTTCCAATATGTCCTTTCGCGCTAGAAGAGCTTATACTTAATGACCCAGGCATTACATAATATAAATCATGTCCCATTTTCTGAGCGGCAACCATAAGTTGGTAGGTACTATCTTTTGAAATATCAATAGTTTCTATTGAATTCATTATTACCAGAACTTTTTTACGCATTATTTTTACTATTTCTCATTAAATTTAAATATGAAAATGCTGATATTGCAGCTGTTTCAACTCTTAAAATATTATCACCTAAACTTACAGATGAAAAATCTAACTTTTTGGCATACTCATATTCCTCATTCGTAAAGTCTCCTTCAGGTCCAACTAATAAGGTGCAAGATTTATTATGCTTAGTATGAATGCTTGTTAACATTTTTTCTGTTCTTGTATCTAAAATAATTTTTTGATCAAATAAGCAATTTTCAAGGTAGTCTTGAAAAGATATTATACTTTTTATATTTGGTAAATAACTTCGTTCTGATTGTTCGCTAGCACTTATTGAAATATTTTTCCAATGTAATTTTTTTTTATCGTAATCTATCTTTCTTTTACTGAAAATTGAGTTTGTTGAAATTAATGGTTGTACTGATTTAACTCCAAGCTCGGTTAATTTTTGTATAATTAAATCTGAGCAGGGATTTTTGCATATACTAAAAGCAACTTCCAAGTTAGAACTTTTATCTTCAATAAATATTTTTTTTTCTATAAGAATATTAAAACTTTTATTTGTAAAACTTTTTACATTGCCATAATAATTATTACCAGAGCCATTAAATAATATGACTTGCTGGTCTTTTTTTACTCTTAGTACTTTGGAAAGATAATGATGTGAATTTTTATTTAGAGAAACCGAATCACCAACTTGCATTGGTTCTTCGGTATATAATCGAATAGTTCGCACAATTTATTTAATATCTATATGTGTCGTTTTTATAAGGTCCGTCTTGTTCTACACTAATGTAATCGGCTTGTTCCTTTGTTAATTTTGTTAACTTTGCACCAACTTTTTCTAAATGTAATCTAGCAACTTCCTCATCTAAAAATTTTGGTAGAACATAAACTTGATTTTTATAATCTTTGGCATTTTTCCATAATTCTATTTGAGCTAATACCTGATTTGTAAATGAAGCTGACATTACATAACTTGGGTGGCCTGTAGCACATCCAAGATTAATTAGTCTTCCTTCCGCTAGTAAAATTATTTTTTTTCCGTCTGGGAATTCAACATGATCAACTTGGGCTTTAATATTATCCCATTTACATTTCTTGATTGCTTCAACGTCAATTTCATTATCAAAATGGCCGATATTGCAAACTATGGCTTGATCTTTCATGTTACTCATATGGTCATAATTAATAACAGATGCGTTTCCAGTTGCTGTCACAAATATATCAACATCTTTTATAACATCTTCAATTGTTACAACTTTGAAACCTTCCATTGCAGCCTGTAATGCACAAATGGGATCAACTTCGGTAACCCATACAATCGCTCCAGCATTTCTTAAAGATTGAGCTGATCCTTTACCGACATCGCCAAATCCACAAACTAATGCTGTTTTGCCGGATATCATTACATCTGTAGCTCTTTTAATTCCGTCCACTAATGACTCTCTACAACCATACAAATTATCAAACTTAGATTTTGTAACTGAATCATTTACATTAAAAGCTGGGACTTTTAGCTCATCTTTTTTTACCATCTCGTATAAACGGTGAACACCTGTGGTTGTTTCTTCAGATAACCCTTTTACACCCATTAATAATTCTGGGTATTTCTCATGCATTATTGATGTAAGATCACCGCCGTCATCTAATATCATATTTGGTTTCCATGATGGTTCTCCAATTATTGTTTGGTCGATACACCATAGATATTCTTCTTCAGTTTCACCTTTCCAGGCAAAAACTGGTATTCCTTTTTCGGCAATAGCTGCTGCTGCATGATCTTGAGTAGAATATATGTTGCATGAAGACCATCTAACGCTTGCGCCAAGGCTTACTAAAGTATCAATAAGAACAGCTGTTTGGATCGTCATATGCAGACATCCTACAATGTTTGCGCCTTCAAGAGGTTTTTCATTACTATACTTATCTCTTAATGCCATTAAACCAGGCATTTCTGTTTCTGCAATTCTCATTTCTTTATGGCCCCAGTCAGCTAGAGAAATGTCTGCTATTTTGTAATCTGGTCCAATTTTTTCTACTACCTTACTCATAGTTAAGCTCCGTTACATTAAACTTTTAATTATTTCAATTTTATCTGTTTTTTCCCAAGAAAGATCTAAATCGCTTCTTCCAAAATGTCCATATGAAGCAGTATCTCTATATATAGGATGTAATAAATTAAGCATATTGGTTATACCCCAAGGACGCAAGTCAAAAACCTCATTAATAATATGTACAATTTTTGATTCATCAATTTTTGACGTTCCAAATGTATCAACACTTATAGAGGTCGGTTTTGCAACACCAATCGCATAAGATACTTGAATCTCACATTTATCAGCTAATCCTGCTGCAACAATGTTTTTTGCTACATATCTTGCAGCATAAGCTGCTGACCTATCTACTTTTGAAGGGTCTTTTCCTGAAAAAGCACCACCTCCGTGCCTCGCCATACCGCCATATGTGTCTACTATAATTTTACGACCTGTCAAACCACAATCTCCAACTGGCCCACCAATCTCAAATGATCCAGTAGGATTGACATGAATTATCGTTTTATTTGTCATATATTCAGGCGGAATTACATCTTTAATAACACAATCATTAATATAATCTTTTATCTCATTTTGACTAATATCTGGTGAATGTTGGGTTGATATTACAATGGTATCTACTGACTTAACCTTGCCAGAGTCATATTTAAAAGTTATTTGGCTTTTTGCATCTGGTCTCAACCAATTAACATCTTTACTTTTTCTAAGAGTTGCAAGCTTATGAACTAATCTATGCGAATAAGTTATTGGTGCCGGCATTAAAACATCAGTTTCATTATTGGCATATCCAAACATTAAACCTTGGTCTCCAGCGCCTTGATCCTCATTGTTATCTCTATCAACACCTTGCGCTATATCAGTAGATTGTAATCCTATTTTATTTATAAACTCTACGGTTTTAAAATCAAAACCGAGGTCTTCTGAATCATAACCAATTTCACTTATAGTTTTTCTTACAATGTCTTCATAATTTATATTTGCAGAAGTTGTAATTTCACCGCCAAGAACTACCACACCTAAAGATCCAATTTCAGACTTTACTAAAGTCTCACAAGCAACTCTCGCATTTTTATCTTCAGCAAGTGCTGAATCTAATATAGCGTCAGATACTTGGTCACAAAGCTTGTCTGGATGACCTTCGGAAACTGATTCAGAGGTAAATACTTTTTCTGCCATGATTTTTCCTAAATTGATTTTAAGCAAATAGTATCACAATCATTTTTTTTGAGCTACAAATATAGCTCTACAAACTGGGGGGTACCCTTCAATTGTATTTCCATTTGGTAATAAAAAATCTTTTAAACTCCTTCCTTGCATCCATTTTGTAGTTCTTTGCTCGATTGAAGATGTAAAACTTTCATTAACACACTCTATATTGTGAAAACCTTTATTTTTTAAAATTTTGATTAGATTATCTTTGCCAAAGATGGTCCCTATATTTTTCATTCCAGCATAAGTTTGGCCTTTATCGATATTTATATTTTTTTTTGAGGATGAAATAATAGTCTCTAAAATTAAATAGCCATTTTTTTTCATTAATTTTTTAACTGCTTCCATGTGCTTAGCATAATCTTTTGTGTGGTATAATATTCCCATCGAAAGTATAAGATTAAAATCCATATTCTTTGAATCAAATTCTTCTGCTGAGCAAGGTAATATTAATAATTTTTGGATTTGCTTTGCAAAATGTTTTGTTGCTAGGAACTGAAATACATATAAAGCAGTTTTATCCATACCTACGACTAATTCAGGATTTAGACCTAACAATTTATAACTGTAATAGCCATTACTGCATCCTAAGTCGCCCACTCTCATATTAGTTATGTTTGGTAAGAAACTTTTTAGTCTTTCCCATTTGTAATCAGACCTCCATTCTGAGTCAACGTTGACACCACAAATATTAAAAGGGCCTTTTCTCCAAGGGCTTAGATTTAAAAGTAAGTCTTGCAATTTTTTTTTGTCATCGCTTCCAAGTGAAGATTTTTCACCAAGTTCAATATGAGAGCCAGAATAGTCCGTATAATTAGAGTTAGAGTCAGGGAGTAAATTTAATATATCTTTCCATTTTTTTAAATTTCCGTGATTGCAAAATTTTTCATTCTCCAAAAATATTTGAAAAAGAGAATCATACTCTTTAAAAGTTTCTCTTGAGTATAAATTTTTATTTTTAATATAAGATAATATATTTATTTTATTAATATCCATGATACAAAGTTATAGCACTGAAACCATTTATAAAAATTTTCACAACCTATATTCAAAAACCTATTCTCATGTATTTGTTCGCTTTCAATTATCATAGTCTTTTCAAGAGCTATTTTTTTTCTATCAATTTCTTCTTTTGTGTACCCGTTATTTTCTTTATAAAAATCATGAAACTTTTTAAAGAAAATATCATCTGATTCTTTTTCCAAGGTTATTTTTTCTGTAATTATTATTACACCATTTTTATTTAACTGTAAAAATAACTTCTTTAGAAGATTTTCTCTTTTTTTTATGTCAATAAATTGCAATGTTAAGTTTAAAATAACTATTGATGCATTATTTATATCTATTTCGCAGACATCTGAATTAATAAATTTAATTTCCTCTCTATTAATATTTTTTTTACATATATCAATCATTGCCTTTGACGAATCAACAGCAAATATCTTACCATTAAAATGATCTATTTTTTCGAGTGCTGATAATGAGCAAGAACATAATGATGATCCTAAATCAAATATATTTGTATTTGCCTGATAGAAATTTTTTGAGAGTACACCTATGTTATCTACTAAAAAATCATAACCAGGAACCGATCTATTAACCATATCTTCGAACACA
Organism: uncultured Gammaproteobacteria bacterium; assembly: GCA_913050095.1. Lineage (GTDB taxonomy): Bacteria > Pseudomonadota > Gammaproteobacteria > Poriferisulfidales. The sequence continues at coordinate 2,762 of CAJXAV010000010.1, read as the reverse complement.
TTGGCCACTTCATTATTAAATGTAAATTTGTGATTATGCGGAAATTTTTTTTTATATAACTTATCTTTTTTAAGCTCTTTCATTTATCTATATTTTTATTTTTTTTACTTTTTTGTTTTTGAAAGACGTGTATTCAGGTAACCCATTTTTATAAGATGGAAAATCTTCCCCGTCTATTAGTGGAGCCATATATTTTCTGCACGCGCTAGTAATATGATATCCATCTGCACTTATAAAATTCTTTGGCATCTTTTTTTCTATATTTGCGACTTTTTTGAGGGGTACAGTTGTTAACTTCCATTTATATGGTTTATTTGAAACTCTATTAATACTTGTCATTACAGCGTTTTTCCCAGCTACTGCCAAATCCACCGCATAAGATCCTAAAGCATATGCTTGTTCTACGTCAGTTTTTGAAGCTATGTGTCTTGCAGACCTTTGAAGATAATCAGCGACAGCCCAATGACATTTGAAGCTGTTTTTATTCTTTATTAGTTCTGAAAGATAAGGCGCAACACCACCTAATTGTGCATGCCCAAAAGCATCTTTAATGCCACTATCTGACAAAAATTTTCCATTTTTATTTTTCGTTCCTTCTGAAGCTACTACAACGCAGTAGCCATACTTTGATATTGTTTCTTTAACTTTAGTTAAAAATAATTTTTCATTAAAAACTACTTCTGGAAATAAGATAATATGTGGCGGGCTATGTCTTGTGTCGCTTGCCAGTGCAGATGATGCAGCAATCCAACCAGCATGTCTTCCCATTACTTCTAAAATAAAAACTTTAGTTGATGTCTCGCACATTGACTTCACATCCAGACCTGCCTCCAAGGTTGATATGGCCGTATACTTTCCTACAGAACCAAAACCAGGTGAACAGTCTGTTAGAGGGAGATCGTTATCGACTGTTTTTGGAATTCCAATACATTTAATATCTAATCCTTTTTTTAAACAATACTCTGAAATTTTATTAGTTGTATCTTGGGAATCACCACCACCATTATAAAAAAAATAACCAATATCATGAGCTTTGAAAACTTTTACAAGTTTCTCGTAATCATTCTCGTTTTTCTTATAATCTTCAAGTTTATATCTGCAAGACCCAAAAATGCCACCTGGAGTATATTTTAGTTTTGCTATGGCAGACTTGCTTTCATAAGATGTATCTATTAAATCTTGATTAATAGCTCCCAATATCCCATTTTTTCCAGCATAAAGCCTATTAATAAATTTTTTATGTTTTCTTGCAGATTCTATAACACCACATGCGCTCGCATTTATAACAGAAGTTACTCCCCCAGACTGAGCATAAAAAGCATTCTTTTTTTTATTTTTCATAATAACAATTAAGATTATATTTTAATTATAATGACATTTTAGCATAGTAAAATGACGTTGAAAGCAAACTCGCTCGATGTTTTTTATAGGTTTATACAAGTTACTTATTTGATAATTAATAATCGTGAGGTTATATTGGATTTATTAAAAATAATAAAAATCACAATTAAGGGGACTTCGCATGAAGATTATCTTACTAGGTGCTCCGGGAGCTGGTAAAGGCACACAAGCACAATTTATTTCTGAACATTTAAATATTCCACAGATATCTACTGGCGATATGCTTAGAGCAGCTGTAGCTAATAAATCGGATCTTGGTTTAAAAGCAAAAGACATAATGGAAAAAGGCGAACTTGTTCCTGATGATCTAATACTAGACTTAGTAAAAGATAGAATAACAGAGAATGATTGTTGTAATGGCTTTTTATTTGATGGATTTCCAAGAACTTTAGACCAAGCTACCGCTCTTAAAAATAGAGGCGTGGAAATTGATTGTGTAATTGAAATTATGGTTGATGATGATGAAATTGTTAAAAGAATGAGCGGTAGGAGAGTTCATTCAGCCTCTGGAAGAACGTATCATATTACTCATAACCCACCTAAACAAGAGGGTTTGGATGACGAAACCAGCGAGGCTTTAATTCAAAGACCTGATGATAATGAAGAAACAGTAAAAAAGAGACTAACTATATATCACGAGCAAACTTACCCATTAGTCGAGTTTTACAAAAATTTATCGACTAACAATAAATCATGCAGCTATATAGAAATTAACGGAATAGGCGGTATTGACGACATACAGTCACAAATAACAGCTAATATCGAAAAATTAACATAAAACCCTTATAAATAAAGATTATAAGTTGTATATATCATGATTCTTGGGTATTATTCACATCCTTGAAAGAGTAAATATTATGATGACAAAAACAACAATTAGCGCTAAGAAAGAGACAGTTGAGAGAAATTGGTATGTAATTGATGCAACTGATAAAGTCCTTGGACGTCTTTCAACAGAAATAGCTGATACTTTGCGAGGTAAGAATAAACCTTGTTATACTCCACATTGCGATACAGGAGATCATGTTGTTGTAATTAATGCTGAAAAAGTAAGGGTTACAGGAAATAAATTTGAAGATAAAATGTACTACAGACATACTGGATATATTGGAAATTTAAAATCAACAAATTTCGCTAAGCTCCAAGCAAAAAAGCCTGAAAGTATTATTGAAAAAGCTGTAAAAGGAATGATGCCAAAAAATAGATTAGGAAGTGCAATGATTAAAAAACTTCATGTTTATAAAGGTTCAGAACATAATCATCATGCACAAAAACCAATAGCCAAGGAAATATAAAGATGGATAATGTTTTTTACTCAACAGGAAGAAGAAAAGAATCTACAGCAAGAGTATTTCTTTCGA